>NZ_JBIVHR010000114.1:0-16496 GCF_044749305.1 Pseudomonas sp. NPDC089534
AGAAAGGGGTTGCCGAGCAGCGGAATGAAAGCCTGGCTGCCCAGCGGATGGCGTTCCAGCATGCTCACGGTCAGCGGCATGTCCAGCGCGTCGGCGCGGAAGATGCTGATGATCGCGTTGTCCTCTGGCGTGGCGGTCTCGACCGTGGCCAGTTTGTGAAAGCGCATGGTCGAACCGTTGTTGATCATGAAGTGATCGCTGCCGTCGGTTTCGATGACGTCACCGAAAGGGGCGAAGGCTTCTTTGGTCAGCGGTTCAATCGTCAGTGTGCGCATGCTGTTCTTCTTATCCGAATTCGTTGTTGTTTGCTTTTGTGGCGAGGGAGCTTGCTCCCGCTGGAGTGCGCAGCACTCCCGTCTTTCTTCAAGCAAAAAGCGGGGCCGCTTCGCAGCCCGGCGGGAGCAAGCTCCCTCGCCACAGGTTCACGGCTTACTTGGCGACCTTGCCGAACAGGCGCAGACGGCTCACGCCACCGTCCGGGAACACGTTCAGGCGGATGTGGGTGATCGGGCCCAGTGCCTTGATCTGCTCGACGAAGGTGTGTTCGGCGTGCATCTCCAGCTTCTGGCTCGGCAGCAGCTCACGCCAGAACAGCGACTGGGTCTCGATCTGGCTGTCGGTGCCGCCCTTGACGAAGGCGCCCTGGATCGAGCAGCTGTCCGGGTAGTTGCCCTTGAAGTGCAGGGTGTCGACGACGATCTTCTCGATTTCGCCCGGATGGCCCAGCGCGACGATGACCCAGTCGTTGCCCGGCGTGCGGCGGCGTGCGGTTTCCCAGCCGTCGCCCATGTTGATGCCGCGGCCCGGGTTGAGGATGTTGCTCATGCGGCCGAAGTGCTCGTCGGAGCAGGCGAGGGCGCGTCCGCCGTTCAGGGCGGCGGCCAGGTCCACTTGCTCGTTGTCGCCCACGGCGGACCAGTCACGGAACGGAATGCCGTACACGCGCAGACGGGCCACGCCGCCGTCCGGGTAGATGTTGAAGCGCAGGTGGCTGAACGCCTGGCCGTTGCTGATTTCATGGTAGTGGTGGCTGTTGCCCTGCAGTTCGACGGCCGACAGCACTTCGGTCCACTGGGTGTTCTCGTCCGGCTCGCCGGAGGCCAGGAAGCAGGCTTCGAGGGAGGCCGACGGCGGGAAGTTGCCGGTGAAGAATGAGGTGTCGATGTCCACGCCCTTGATCGAGCCCGGCACGCCCAGGCGGATCACCGCGCTGTCGTAGCCTTCGAAGCGCTTGCGGCGCGACTCCCAGCCGTCCATCCACTTGCCGTTGTCATCGAACACGCCCTCCTTCCACACGGCCGGGGTCGGTTGGAACAGACGGTTGGCGTCTGCGAACCAGTCATCGGTGACCGAAATGATCTTGGTGCCCAGGCGGGCGTCGGCCAGGTTGACGAACTTCTCGAAAGGTACGGCGTAAGCTTTCATTCTTCTTGTCTGCCTTTAATTAGTTGGCTGGGGATGCTTGCGGGGCCCTGGGAAACACAAGCGTTCTAGAGGTTTCTCGGGCCAGGCTTGCTTAAAGAGTCAGTAAACGGAACAGGGCGATCTTGTTGATCTCCGCCAGCGCGCACTTGAACTCGGTGTCGACCGGGTTGTGGATGCGCGTTTCGAACGCCGCGAGGATCTGATGCCGGTTGCTGCCCTTTACCGCCATGATGAAGGGAAACTTGAACTTGGCCTTGTAGGCGTCGTTCAGCTCGGTGAAGCGCTGGAACTCTTCGGCCGTGCATTGGTGGATACCGGCGCCGGCTTGTTCGTGGGTGCTGGCTTCGGTCAGTTGGCCCTGGACGGCGGCTTTGCCGGCCAGGTCCGGGTGGGCGTTGATCAGGGCAAGCTGGCTTGCGTGATCGGCGCTCAACAGGATGTCGCTCATGCGCTGGTGCAGGGTTTCGATCTCGTCGAGCGAAGCGTCCTGGCCCAGGTCGAAGGCCTTTTCGGCCACCCATGGCGAATGTTCGTAGATGTCGGCGAAGGCCTTGACGAAGGCGTCGCGGCCCAGGGCCGACGGCTTGACGGTCTGGAAGGTGCTCATTTGGCAGCCCCTTGGTACGGGTGGGTCGCGTGCCAGTGGCGCGCGATGTCGACGCGGCGGCTGAACCACACCTGCTCATGGCTCTTGGCGTATTCGATGAAGCGCTTGAGCGAGGCCAGGCGCGCCGGACGGCCCACCA
Organism: Pseudomonas sp. NPDC089534; assembly: GCF_044749305.1. NCBI lineage: Bacteria > Pseudomonadati > Pseudomonadota > Gammaproteobacteria > Pseudomonadales > Pseudomonadaceae > Pseudomonas > Pseudomonas sp. NPDC089534. Next base: position 2,172 of record NZ_JBIVHR010000114.1, read on the forward strand.
GGCGGCAGTGCAGGCCGATCGAGAGCATTTTCGGCGCCTCGGCGCCTTCGGCGTAGAGCACGTCGAACGCGTCCTTGAGGTATTCGAAGAAGTCGTCGCCCTTGTTGAAGCCCTGCACCTGGGTGAAGCGCATGTCGTTGGTGTCGAGGGTGTACGGGATCACCAGGTGCGGCTTGCCGGTCGGGTTGTTCGGTTCCCAGTAGGGCAGGTCGTCGTCGTAGGTGTCGCTGTCGTAGAGGAAGCCGCCTTCCTCCATCACCAGCCGGCGGGTGTTCGGGCCGGTGCGGCCGGTGTACCAGCCAAGCGGGCGTTCGCCGGTGATTTCGGTGAGGATGCGGATCGCTTCGAGCATGTGCTCGCGCTCCTGGGCCTCGTCCATGTACTGGTAGTCGATCCAGCGGTAGCCGTGGCTGCAGATCTCGTGGCCGGCCTGGGCCATCGCGCGGATCACGTCCGGGTGGCGCTGGGCGGCCATGGCGACGGCGAAGACGGTCAGGGGAATGTCGAATTCCTTGAACAGTTTCAGGATCCGCCATACGCCGGCGCGGCTGCCATACTCGTAAAGGGATTCCATGCTCATGTTGCGCACGCCCTGCAGGGGCTGCGCCGCGACCATCTCGGAAAGGAAGGCTTCGGATTCCTTGTCGCCGTGCAGGACGTTGCGCTCGCCGCCTTCTTCGTAGTTGAGCACGAAGGACAGGGCGATCCGGGCATTGCCCGGCCAGTGTGGGTGAGGAGGGTTACTGCCGTAACCGATCAGGTCGCGTGGATAGTCAGCGCTCACTGCAGTCTTCCTTCTTATTCGTTGACAGTTGGTGTGGCGCCCTGGCGTCGGGGTGGCAGGCTGGCGTCACAGCGATGGGCTGATTGTATACAACTTTATTCTCAATTTGTAAGCCTGAATTTTCGCATTTTTCACCGGCCGTCATCTTTTGCTGATAAAGGCGTGAACCTGCAAGAAACCTGCCTGACCAGTCAGCTAATGGATCGGGGGTTCAAGGGAGGCAGGGTTTGGCGGCCGATCAGCGGGAAATCGCCGGACGGCGGGGGTGATGAGAAAAATGTCGTTTTTATTGTGTACATTTTTTTTGAAAAGTGTCTTAATCAGTCGCTCGCCGCAGCTTTTCGGGCTCCGAAACGGTGCGGTCTCCTTTTCAACTGACTTCGGGAGGCGCGAGGCCTGACTGCTTCCTGCAGGCAGGCGCGCAGAATCAATGGGACGTTTGACGACACACGTTTTGGACGCTGCACACGGTTGCCCGGGCAGCTCGATCAAGGTCGAGCTGTACCGCGTCGAAGGTTCGCACCTGGAATTGGTCGCCAGTGCGCTCACCAACAGCGACGGCCGGGTCGATGCCCCGCTGCTGCAGGGCGATGACTACCGCACCGGGGTCTATCAGGTGCAGTTCCATGCCGGCGACTACTACCGCGCCCGTGGCGTCCAACTGCCGGAACCGGCGTTCCTGGACGTGGTGGTGCTGCGTTTCGGCATCTCCGCCGAGCAGGATCACTACCACGTTCCGCTGCTGATCTCGCCGTACAGCTATTCCACATACCGGGGCAGCTGACCCCCAAGCAACTGCCCCCGCCGGGAAGCGACTGCGCATATAGCTTCTTTGGTCTTTCGCCCGCTCACACTGCGGGCTTTTTTTTGCCTGCAGAAAAGTTGTGCCTGTGCTGATGCCATCGCTGGCAAGCCAGCTCCCACACTGTCCAGGTCGTGCGCAATAAATCTGAACACCCCGAGACTGTGGGAGCTGGCTTGCCAGCGATGCTTTTAACGGCTAAGCAGAGACGCCGCCCCCGCGCCACTGAACAAACCGGCGCTGACCCGGTTGAACCAGCTCTGACCCTTGCCGCTGCGCAGGTAGCGCGCCGCGCCGTGGGCACCGAGGCCGTAGGCCAGTTTGCAGCACAGGTCGAGCACCACCCAGGTCGCGATCATGATCAGCAGCTGCGGCAGGAACGGCTGCTGGGCGCTGAGGAACTGCGGCAGGAAGGCGGCGAAGAACAGGATGTCCTTGGGATTGCTGGCGCCCAGCACGAAGGCGCGTCCGAACAGCGTGCGAAAGCGCGGAACCGGCGCGGCCTGGGGCACCTCGGCGCCGACCGACGGCAGGCGCGACTGCTGCCAGCTCTGCCAGGCGAGGTAGAACAGGTACAGCGCACCGACGATCTTCAGCGCGCTGAACAGTTGCTCCGAGGCCAGCAGCAACGCGCCGAGCCCCAGCGCCGAGGCGCTGAGCAGGCAGATCGAGGCGATCACGCCACCGAGAAACGCAGGGTAAGAACGGCGCAAGCCGTAATTCAGGCTGTTGCTGATCATGAGCAGCGACAGCGGCCCGGGAATCAGGATCACCACCAATGCAGCGCCGCTGAACAGCAACCAGGTTTCCAGACTCATCACTTTCCTCCATTTGCGCAAAAGCCTCACCCGAAGGGGTGAGGCCGGTTTGAAGCCAGGTCTGCGTGACGCTTACAGGAAGATGAACTTGGCGATGAAGATCGCGCAGAGCACCCACAGACTGACGGAAATCTCCTTGTACTTGCCGGTGCCGGCCTTCAGCGCCACGTAGGTGATGAAGCCCAGCGCGATGCCGTCGGCGACCGAGAAGGTCAGCGGCATCATGATCGCGGTGACGATCGCCGGAATGCTGTCGGTCGCCTCGTCCCATTCGATGTGGGCCATGCCGCCCATCATCAGCATCGCGACATAAATCAACGCACCGGCGGTGGCGTAGGCGGGAATCATCCCGGCCAGTGGAGCGAAGAACATGGCGGCTATAAATAGCACACCGACGGTGACGGCGGTAAGACCAGTCCGACCGCCAGCGGCTACGCCGGCGGCACTTTCCACGTAGCTGGTGACCGGCGGCACGCCGACCACCGCGCCGAACACGCTGGAGGCGCTGTCGGCCTTCATGGCGCGGGAGAGGTTTTCGATGCGGCCGTCAGCCGCCACCAGGTTGGCCCGCTGGGCAACGCCCATCAGGGTGCCGGCGGTGTCGAACATGTGCACGAAGAGGAAAGCGAGCACGACGCTGATCATGCTGACGTTGAACACGCCCGCCACGTTCATGGCCATCCAGGTCGGGGCCAGGCTCGGCGGCGCCGACATGATCCCTTCGTAGTGCACCAGGCCCAGGCCCCAGCCGGCGAGGGTCACGGTGATGATGCTGATGAGGATCGCGCCGAACACCTTGTGGTAGCTGAGGATCGCGATCATCAGGAAGCACAGGGCGGCGAGCAGCGGGCCCGGCTCGCGCAGGGAACCGAGCTTGATCAGCGTGGCCGGGCTGTCGACCACGATGCCGGCGGTCTTCAGGCCGATCAGCCCGAGGAACAGGCCGACGCCGGCGCCCATCGCAAAGCGCAGGCTGACCGGAATGCTGTTGAGCAGCCATTCGCGGATGCGCGAGAAGGTCAGGATCATGAACAGCACGCCGGAGACGAACACCGCACCGAGCGCGGTCTCCCAGTTGTAGCCCATGGTGCCGACCACGGTGTAGGTGAAGAACGCATTGAGGCCCATGCCCGGCGCCAGGCCCACCGGCCAGTTGGCGTACAGGCCCATCAGCAGGCAGCCCAGCGCCGCCGCGATGCAGGTGGCGACGAACGCCGCACCGTGGTCGATGCCGGCGTCGGCCATGATGTTCGGGTTGACGAAGATGATGTAAGCCATGGTGATGAAGGTTGTCAGACCGGCAATCAGCTCGGTCTTCACCGTGGTGCCGTGCAAGCTGAGTTTGAAGATGCGCTCCAACAGGCCGTTGCGTAACGGCGGCGAGAGGTCCAGCGTCGATGCTTCGGATTTGCGGCTTTCCACAGCGGTACTCCTCAAGAGTTTTATTGTTATTTCCAGGGCCGGACCCAGGAGGGGCGGCAGCGGCCCTTTGAGGCTTACGCGAATTTGTTGACCGTTAGGTCAGGAACTCGCACGCAGTGGATTATGCTTTTGTATACAAATAAAGCAAATAATGTTTTTGGCTTTGTCGACGAAAGTTCTGGCGATAGGGCTATATCGCCATTGCCGATCCTGTGGAAGCTGCTGGCTGGCCAGCGATGGGGCCGGCCGGATCAGTCGGGATGACCCTGACTGTTCCCCAGCGCCATGTTCACCGCCAGCCACCCGTTCACCGCCGCCTCGCCTGCCTCGTTGAACACCCGCTCCAGCAATTTCACCTGCTCGCGGCGTAGCGCCTGTTCGAACTTCGCGCCATCGGCCGTCAGCTCCAGCAGGCGCTTACGCTTGTCGGTCTGTGACGCCACGCTGTCCACCAGGTGCATCTCCTGCAACTGACGCAGCGGCATGTTCAGCGCCTGCTTGCTGACGCCGAGCAGCGCCAGCAGCTCCTTGACGCTCAGGTTGGGGTAGCGGGCGATGAAGAACACGATGCGCTGATGCACCCGCGACAGGCCCCGGCGCTCGAGCATTTCATCGGCCTTGGCGGTGAACGCCTGATAACCGAAGAAGAACGCTTCCATGGCCTGTTGCTGGCTGACGGGGTTTTTAAGGTCAATCATATTGACGTACTCGCTCGGGCTGTCGTAGTTTCGGTCAAGCAGTTTGACTCAACTTCCTCAACCCTCGCCAGCGGTGATTCCCATGGCCTTTTCCGAACGTGTCTCGCGCCTCAAAAGTTCTCTGATCCGTGAAATCCTCGCCGCCGCCCAACGGCCGGAAGTGATGTCGTTCGCCGGCGGCCTGCCGGCCGAAGCCATGCTGCCGAACGTCGAATGGAGCGACATGCCGGTGACCCTCGGCCAATACGGCATGAGCGAAGGCGAACCGGCCCTGCGCGAAAGGCTCGCGGCAGAGGCGAGGGCGCTGGGCCTGCCGTGCGGGGCGAGCCAGGTCCTGGTGGTCAGCGGCTCCCAGCAGACCCTCGATCTGGCCGCCAAGCTGTACATCGACAAGGGCACCGAAATCCTGCTCGAAGCGCCGACCTACCTGGCGGCGCTGCAGATTTTCCAGCTGTTCGGCGCCGACTGCCTGACCGTGCCGCTGGAGGCGGACGGCCCGGACCTTGCGCAATTGCGCCGGCGCCTTGAACAGCACCGCCCAGCGTTCATCTACCTGATCCCGACCTTCCAGAACCCCTCCGCCGTGCGCTACAGCGAAGCCAAGCGCGAAGCGGTCGCTGCGTTGCTGGACGAATTCGGCGTGACGCTGATCGAGGACGAACCCTACCGCGAACTGACCTTTGACGGCGGCAGCGCACGGCCGATCGCCGGGCGCCTGAAGACATCCAGCTGGATCTACACCGGCACCGTGTCGAAAACCCTGCTGCCGGGCTTGCGTGTCGGATACCTGATCGCCAGTCCGGACCTGTTTCCACACCTGCTCAAGCTCAAGCAGTCGGCGGACCTGCACACCAACCGCATCGGCCAGTGGCAAGCCCTGCAATGGATCGGCAGCGAGCAGTACCAAGCGCATCTGACGCAATTGCGCAGCTTCTACCGTCATCGCCGCGACGCGTTTCAGTCGGCGCTGGAGAAGCACTTTTCAGACCTGGCGGACTGGAACGAACCCCAGGGCGGGCTGTTCTTCTGGCTGACCCTCAAGCAGCCGCTGGACACCCGCACCTTGCTCGACGCCGCGCTGGCCGACGATGTGGCGTTCATGCCGGGGGAGCCGTTCTTTCCCGAGCCGGATCGCAACCCCGGTCACCTGCGGCTGAACTTCAGCCACATCGATCCGGAGAGGCTGGATGAGGGCATCAAGCGGCTGGCGGCGGTGGTTCGGCGGGCTCAGGCGGACAAGGCGGCCTGAAAACGAACAAACCGGCTCAAGGGCCGGTTTGTTTTTGTCTGGATCTTGTGGCGATCCGGCTGGCCTCATCGCCAGCAGGCTGGCTCCCACATCGGAATTGTGAACGCCGAACCTGTGGGAGCCAGCCTGCTGGCGATGGCCACGCCGCGGTCAGGCTGCGGCAAACCGCTTGTCCAGGTACTCGATGATCGCCTTGGATTCATACATCCAGGTGGTCTGGCCATTCTCTTCGATGCGCAGGCACGGCACCTTGATCTTGCCGCCCTGTTCCAGCAGGGCCTGGCGGTGCTGCTCGTCGTTCTTCGCATCGCGCAGGGCCACCGGCACGTTCAGGCGGCGCAGGGTGCGGCGGGTCTTCACGCAGAACGGGCAGGCGTGGAACTGGTACAGGGTCAGGTCCTTGGCGGCGGCGTCCACCTGGGCCTGGGCGGCGGCGGGGCGCTGTTTCTTGCCTGGGCGGGTCAGGAAGTCGATGAAGATGATCAGTTGGCCGAGGCCGACACGAAGCGCTTTGACGAACACGTTACAAGCCTCACAGGGACATTGGAGAAGGCGCGCAGCTTACCCGATTTTTCGCGCACGAAAAAAAACCGGCGATCAACGCCGGTTTTCCTATGCCGCGAATCACTTGATCAGGCTGAGGAACTCGCTGCGGGTCGCCGCGTTTTCGCGGAACTCACCCAGCATCACCGAGGTGATCATCGACGAATTCTGCTTCTCCACACCGCGCATCATCATGCACATGTGCTTGGCCTCGATCACCACCGCCACGCCCAGGGCGCCGGTGACTTGCTGCACCGCGTCGGCGATCTGGCGGCTGAGGTTCTCCTGGATCTGCAGGCGGCGGGCGTACATGTCGACGATCCGCGCCACCTTGGACAGGCCCAGCACCTTGCCGCTCGGGATGTAGGCGACGTGGGCCTTGCCGATGAACGGCAGCAGGTGGTGTTCGCACAACGAGTACAGCTCGATGTCCTTGACCAGCACCATTTCGCTGTTGTCGGAGCTGAACAGGGCACCGTTGGTGACCTCTTCGAGCGTCTGTTGGTAACCGCGGCAGAGGTACTGCATGGCCTTGGCTGCACGTTTTGGGGTGTCGAGCAGGCCCTCGCGGGACACGTCTTCGCCCAGTTGGCCGAGGATCGCGGTGTAGTTCTGTTCCAGTGTCACAGAGGCTGATTCCATAAGGGTTTCAGTGGGGTACTGTTTCTGTCCGTACCGATTGTGTGCCGCTCAAGCCACTGTCGGGCCGTCCGGGTCTCCTCGACCAGGGCTCAGGTCAAAGGCTACGTCTGGACGTGACCGGGCTGAGTGGCGATAAACGCAGGGTTCATACCCGCCATGCGGCACATGGTAGCGTAAGTGGGTGGGCAGTTGTATGGCCGACGGGCGTGAATCCCCAATTCGATTGGCTGCGCCGGGCGGTGTCCGACGTTCAGGCCACCCTGCGTGGGGGCCGGAAGCCTTGGCCGGCTGTGCGGCGCCGAGGGTGCTCTTTTGGGGTTAAGGCGGCTGGCGGTGCGCGGGTCAAAGGTTTGAAACGTCGTGTGCAGCCGCAGGAACCGGAACGTCAGGCCCTGCGGCGGCAGGTCGGTCAGCCGATCTGGACGATAGGCCCGGGAGACGTCTTGCTCGGATCCAATTTGATTGGGCCGAAGGTGAGCGACACCATGCTCACGCTGTTGGAGAACGAAGCGGTGCCGTGGCCGTTGTTCGCCATGGTCGCCCAACGGATACGAGAGTATCCGGAGGTGGAGGGCGTGCTTGTGGTCTTGTTCCCGTTACTGACCGGTCCGCACGTGAACTCCATGGTCTGCTGGCCCTCCAGAATGTCCATGTTCCACCACCGGACGTTTGCAATGACGTTAGTAGCATCCAGCACGTCGTTGAGAACGATACTGAACTTCGCCGAAACAATGTCGAAGCCCGTTTCATTCACCAAGACCGGAGCGACAGACTGAACGGAGCCCGAGAGAGGAGGGTAGATCTCTTGGCTGTTCTGGTTGAACTGCAGGGTGCCGGGCAGATCCAGCGTGAGGGAAATGCCGTTCTGTTTGAAGATGGTGAAGGTCTTGACCTGTCCTTGATATTTTTCCGACGCTTGTTCCTTGAGTGCTTGTGACATTTTAATTTCCTTTTTTTATTTTCCGTGAAGTTCGGTAACTGAACTTCTCCCTGTTGCGCGTATCCGGCCTTGGAAACGCGCTCGGCAATTTTTGTAGGACAATTCCACTCTGTCAATGTTTGTCGTGGTCTTTTTGTTTAAGGTTAGTTGCTGCGGTTTTATATTTCGAAGTCAACTAAAAATAGCGTGGCTCTTTAACTATTGGCTATTTGTAGAATGGGAAGGAAGGGCCTTTCACGCAGGTTGGAAGGGAAAAAGGCACACGTGGATGTGCCTTTGGGGGGAATAGGTGCGAAACACATATTGCGATTGGCTATATATAAGAACTGGGTTTGGCGAGAGGGGTGTTTGTGTTTAATGCCACCGGCAGGCCATTGCATGAATGGTCAAAGCGTTGACTGGTGCGCAGACATGAAAGATAAACGACTGAGTGTCATGCGGATAATGAAGTTTGCGCAGGCATGTTTGGCGTGCAGATGAGCCAAGAGTTGCGCAGCAATTGATGCAAAGGAGTTCGCCGCACTTCCCGCCCATCGTCTGTTTCGAAATGAACGGGGGCGGCGGCTTGCACCGCTCTCGCCGTATCGGCCGGGCGACGCTATTCGTCGCGGCCTTCCATCATGGTGCGTTTGAGCATCACATACACCGAGCCTGCGCCGCCGTGCCGGGGCTGGCACGAGGTGAAGCCGAGCACCTGCGGATGCTGGCGCAGCCAGGTGTTGACGTGGCTCTTGATCATCGGCCGCTTGCCGTCCAGCCGCACGGCCTTGCCGTGGGTGACGCGCACGCAGCGGATCTCCAGTTTCGTGGCTTCGGCCAGAAACGCCCAGAGGGTCTCCCGGGCCTTCTCGACGTTCATGCCGTGCAGGTCGAGGCTGCCTTCGAACGGAATCTGACCGGCCTTGAGCTTGCGCACCTGACTTTCCTGAACGCCGTCGCGGGCCCACATCAGTTCATCTTCCGGGCCGACGTCGATCACGAACTGATCCGACAGACCGTCCACGGTGGTGGTGTCGGTGCGCACAGTGGCGGATTGGCGCAGCTTGGCGATCTGTGCGCGGTCTGCCTTGGGTTTGCCGGTGTCGGCGCGGTCGTGCTTGATCGGCTTGACGCCTTGGATCGCACTTTTGAACAGGGAAAAATCGTCGTCTTGCATGTCAGCCTCCGCGAAGGGCGGCCAGTTTACCCAAGTCGACACAAAACGGCCCGGCAAAAAGCCGGGCCGTCGGGTCAGTCGTGTTTTTTCATCAGGTGCGGGGACATGTTCAGTTCCCGCGATTGCCGTGCGCGGCGCCGGCAGCGGCGCCACAACGCCACGCCGAAATACAGGAACAGCAGGCCGAGCGCCAGGACGATCGCCGAAGCGGCGGGGGTGGCGTTCAGGTCGCCGAGCGCCGGCGGACGCCCCAGCAGGCTGGCGGCCCCGGCCATCGCCAGCAGCACCCCGAATGTCGCCAGGAGCGCGGCGACCGCAGCGCCGAACCGGAAACGCCAGTTGCGTTGGCCCTTGGGCCGCAAGCGGCGTGCGTCAAATCCATCGGATAACTTCATTCCGACCTTCCTCAATGGTATCGGCCCTTCGACCGGGAGTTGACCGGGTTGTTCCTGAGGCTAGGGTAATTGAAGCGAATGCGAGGCTTTTGCGGATGAGCGGCGCTGCGGGCCGCTCACCGAAGGGGCTGTCAGATCAGGTCCTGGGTCAGCGCGAGGGTGGCGAAGTTGTCGGCCATGATCGCCATTTCCGCTTCCTGCACCTGTTCGGCGCTGAGCACGCGGCCCTTGAAAGGCAAATCGCGGGTGGCGCAGGCGTCCTCGACCAGGGTGCAGCGGAAACCCAGGTTCTTCGCCGCGCGCACGGTGGTGCTGACGCTGGAGTGGCTCATGAAGCCGCAGACGATCAGGTCCAGCGAGCCGAGGGTCTGCAGGCGGTCGTAGAGTTCGGTGCCGTGGAAGGCGCTCGGCAGCAGTTTGCCGATGATGGTCTCGTCGCCCTGGGGCTCCAGGCCGGTGATGAACTCGCCGCGTTCGCCCTGGGGGTCGAACAGGCCGCCGACGGTGCCCAGGTGGCGCACATGCACGATCGGGCGGCCGGCCGCACGGGCGGCGGCGAGCAGTTGCTTGATGTTCGCGACAGCCGCGTCCATGCCGCTCAGGGCCAGGGGGCCGCTGAGGTACTCCTTCTGGGCATCGATGATGACCACGGTGGCATGGCTCAACGTGGCCGCTGCGTAACCGCGACCGCTGAGTTGAAACATCGTTTTTGGAACGGACATTCTGGGGCTCCTTGGGAGGGGGCTTTTGCGACATTCTCCTCTGGCTGAGCGGTTCTGTGAATCGCTACCATCGTAGGCACCGTCGTTACTGGGCTGCAGCCTTGTCAAGCGACGCGTTCTGTTCAATAGCAGACGCGAAAAACAGAAAAGTCCTACCGATGAGCCTGTGTTTTTCCTGCGTCGTCGTGGCGCGTTTTGGCTGGTAGAATCGCCAGTCGTTTTTTCTGGAGTTCTGCCCCTGTGATCACTTCCCGACTTCGTACCCTGCGTGACCATATCCGTTGGGCCGTCAGCCGCTTCCATGGGGAGGATCTGTTTTTCGGCCATGGCACCGACAACGCCTGGGACGAAGCCCGTCAACTGGTGTTGGGTGCGCTGCACCTGCCGTGGGAAATCGCCGACAGCTATCTCGACTGCGCACTGGAAGATGACGAGCTGGTCCATCTTCAGCACCTGCTCAAGCGCCGCATCGTCGAGCGCATCCCGACCGCCTACCTGCTGGGCGAGGCCTGGTTCTGCGGGATGTCGTTCATCGTCGATCCCCGCGTGCTGATCCCGCGTTCGCCGATCGGCGAGCTGATCGAAAACCGCTTCGCGCCGTGGATCGGCGGCGAGCCTGCGCGGATCCTCGACCTGTGCACCGGTTCCGGCTGCATCGGCATCGCCTGCGCCTACGAGTTCCAGGACGCCGAAGTGGTGCTGGCGGACCTGTCGTTCGAAGCGTTGGAGGTGGCGAACCAGAACATCGAGCGCCATGGCGTCGAAGAGCGCGTGTACACGGTGCAGGGCGACGGCTTCGACGGGCTGCCGGGCCAGCGCTTCGACCTGATCGTGTCGAACCCGCCCTACGTCGATGCGGAAGATTTCGCCGACATGCCGGACGAGTACCAGCACGAACCGGAACTGGGCCTGGCCTGCGGCGACGATGGCCTGAACCTGGTGCGGCGGATGCTCGCCGAAGCGGCCGATCACCTGACCGAGAAAGGGTTGCTGATCGTCGAGGTGGGCAACAGCCAGGTGCACGTCGAGGCGTTGTACCCGGAAGTCGATTTCGCCTGGCTGGAGTTCGAGCGCGGCGGGCACGGCGTGTTCATGCTCACCGCCGAACAGTGCCGCGCCCATCAGGCGCTGTTCGCTTCGCGCGTTTGACCTGACAGGCTCATGTGGCGAGGGAGCTTGCTCCCGCCCGGCTGCAAAGCAGCCGTAAATCCTGCAAATGCGGTGTGTCCGGTTTGCCGCGTTTACAGGATTGGGTCTGCTGCGCAGACCAACGGGAGCAAGCTCCCTCGCCACCGGTCATCGCTGTTTTTCAGCGGTGGGTGGCGATCCAGATCAGCAAGCCGGCCTGGAATACCGCAAACGCCACCAGGCACGTGATGGTGAAGCGCAGCCCGGCGTCTTCGCGCTTGAACTTGCTGACCTTCTCTTCCTGCGTCTTGATCCTGACTTCCTGCTCGGCCAGGTTCTGCTCGGCCTGCTGCAGCATCTGCGCGGCCTCCAGAATCTCGACGATCTGCACTTTTTCCGTGTTCCAGTCGCCGCGCAGGTCGCCGACCGCGACATCCTTGATGCTGCCCTTCAAATGCTGGGCATCGGCGTAGGCCACTTCAAAGCCATGTCCGCGCAGGAAGTGGTCGCGGCGCAGGCGGGTGTCTTCGTTCAGCGCGTCCTTGTTGTTCAGGTCGGTGCCGTCGACGGTGTAGCCGGGCCAGCGTTTCTTCGCCCACGTGATGCCCTGGGCGGCCATGAAGCGGCCGATGCCGCGGTTCACCGGTTCGACCTGCAGGCCGGTGTCCGGGCCGAAATGCACACGTTTGGCGGTGTGGTCGACCCACACGTCCAAATGATTCTGTTCCTTGCGCACGCGCTGGCCGGGCAGCTTGATGGCCATGCGCATCAGGCTCTTGTCCTTGCCGTGGCGTTCGGCGTAACCGAACTCGACGAAGCGCAGCGGACGTCCGCCGGTGTGCCGGTCGGTCTGCAGCGGGGCCAGGCGGAGCATCTTGTGGTGCTCGACGTGGACATCCGCCCACGGCAGCTCGACCGCTGGCGGTGCGTCTTTGTCAGCGGTGGTGTCGGGTGAAGTCTGGGTATCAGTCATAACGGCGAGATCCTGTCCAAGCGCTGCTTGCCGCCAGCCGATTCGCTGGCGACAAAGGCTTATCGGCCGCTTTTTCAAGGACTGGAGGGCAAACGGCGCTTATCGGGTGCGAAGTCCGTCAATAAATTCGAGGAGCCGTGCGCCGAGTTCGGCCGCCAGCGGCAGATTCGGGTCTTTGTAGGAGGCCAGTTGCCGCTTCAGGTCGTTGGGAACGATGCGCAGCACATGGTTCATGCCTTCGATCAGCGCCAGTTGCGCATCCGGTTTGGCGGCCTTGAGCAGGCGGGCGTCATCGACCTGCACCTGGATGTCGTGGCTGCCCTGAACGATCAGCGCCGGCATCTTCAGCGCCGCGAAGGCCGCCACCGGATCCTGGCGGAACAGGGAAATCAGGTACGGCTGCACGCTCGGCCGGAAAATCACCTGCAACGGCGCGGGCACGCGGTCGTCGGTGCGTCCGGCCTTGAGGCTGTCGAGCAGTTCGTTGCTGCGCAGCATCAAGGCCGGCGGCAGGCTGCGGGCCAGTTGCTGGCGCAGCACTTGATCGATCGGGCGGGCGCTGCCGGACAGGGAAACCACCGCCGCCGCATCGACCTTCGGCGCGGCGAGGCTGGCGATCAGCGCGCCTTCGCTGTGGCCGAGCAGGATCAGCGGGCCGAAGCGCGGGTCAGCCTTGAGCTGGCGGCCCCAGGCCACCGCGTCCGCCACGTAGGCCTCCACGCTCAGGTTGCGCTCGTCGGGCGTGGCCGCCAGGCTGGCGGCCACGCCGCGCTTGTCGAACCGGACGCTGGCGACATTATGCTTGGCCAGCACCCAGGCCAGCCGCTTGAGGCTGTCGTTGCGCCCGCCGTCGGGGTTGTTTCCGTCACGGTCTGTCGGGCCCGAGCCAGAAAGGATCAGGACGACAGGCACAGGCTTGTCGGACTTTGGCAGCAACAGCGAGCCGAAAAGTTCGCCGCTGTCGGTGGTCAAAGTGACCGGGCGTTGCAGGACAGTCGCCTGGGCAAAGCCGGTCAGCAGGGTCAGGCTCAAGATCAAAACTCGCAGCATCATCACGCCATCATTTGCAAAGGTGCCGGTTGGACTCGGCATCACCCGTAAGGTTCGAGGATGAACTAGTCGGTTAGCCTGCGTATACTGGCGCGCATCACGAATTTGGGTTCGATTTCACGGAGCGTCCTGCATGTCCGGCAATACCTACGGCAAGCTGTTCACTGTCACCACCGCTGGCGAGAGCCATGGACCGGCGTTGGTCGCCATTGTCGACGGCTGCCCGCCGGGCCTGGAGATCTCCCTCGACGACCTGCAGCGCGACCTCGACCGCCGCAAGCCGGGCACCAGCCGCCACACCACCCAGCGCCAGGAGGCCGACGAAGTCGAGATCCTGTCCGGCGTGTTCGAGGGCCGCACCACCGGTTGCGCCATCGGCCTGCTGATCCGCAACACCGACCAGAAGTCCAAGGACTACTCGGCGATCAAGGACCTGTTCCGCCCGGCCCACGCCGACTACACCTACCACCACAAGTACGGCGAGCGCGACTACCGCGGCGGCGGCCGCAGCTCGGCCCGGGAAACCGCGATGCGCGTGGCCGCGGGCGCCATCGCCAAGAAGTACCTGGCCAGCCAGGGCATCGTCGTGCGCGGCTACATGAGCCAGCTCGGCCCGATCGAAATCCCGTTCAAGACCTGGGACTCGGTGGAGCAGAACGCTTTCTTCAGCCCTGATCCGGACAAGGTGCCGGAGCTGGAGGCCTACATGGACCAGCTGCGCCGCGACCAGGACTCGGTCGGCGCCAAGATCACCGTCGTGGCCGAAGGCGTGATGCCGGGCCTGGGCGAGCCGATCTTCGACCGCCTCGACGCCGAACTGGCCCATGCGCTGATGAGCATCAACGCGGTGAAGGGCGTGGAGATCGGCGCCGGGTTCGCCTGCGTGGCCCAGCGCGGCACCGAGCACCGCGACGAGCTGACCCCGGAAGGCTTCCTGAGCAACAACGCCGGCGGCATCCTGGGCGGCATCTCCTCCGGCCAGCCGATCGTTGCGCACCTGGCG
>NZ_JBIVHR010000115.1:0-16313 GCF_044749305.1 Pseudomonas sp. NPDC089534
GAGCTTGCCTGCAAGCGATGAGGCCAGTTCAGCCGACATCTCTATTGCCTGCCCCACCGCCATTGCCAGCAGGCTGGCTCCCACATTCAGGTTTGCAGGGTCGGTCAGATTCCGGCCAGGGCCAGGTCCATCGCGAAGTAGGTGAAGATCAGGTCCGCGCCGGCCCGTTTGATCGCGCCGAGGCTTTCGCGCACCACGCGGCCTTCGTCGATGGCGCCGGCCTGGGCGCCGAACTTGATCATCGCGTACTCGCCGCTGACCTGGTACGCCGACAGCGGCAGGTTCGAGGCCTGGCGGATGTCGCGGATGATGTCCAGGTACGCGCCGGCCGGCTTGACCATCAGCGCATCGGCGCCTTCCTGCTCGTCCAGCAGCGATTCGCGCAGGGCTTCGCGGCGGTTCATCGGGTTCATCTGGTAGCTCTTGCGGTCGCCCTTGAGCGCGCTGCCGCCGGCCTCGCGGAACGGGCCGTACAGGGCCGAGGCGAACTTGGTCGAATAGGCCATGATCGCGGTCTGGGCGAACCCGGCCTCGTCCAGCGCCCGGCGGATGGCCTGCACCTGGCCGTCCATCGCCGCCGACGGCGCGATCACGTCGGCCCCGGCGCGGGCGGCGGCCACGGCTTGCTTGCCGAGGTTGATCAGGGTCTGGTCGTTGTCCACCTCATGGTTGTGCATCACGCCGCAATGGCCGTGGTCGGTGTATTCGCAGAAGCAGGTGTCGGACATCACGATCATTTCCGGCACGGCGTCCTTGGCGATCCGCGACATGCGCGACACCAGGCCGTTCTCGCGCCAGGTGTCGCTGCCGTTGGCGTCCAGGTGATGGGACACGCCGAAGGTCATCACCGACTTGATCCCGGCCCGGGCGTAACGCTCGATCTCGCCGGCCAGCTTGCGCTCGGGAATGCGCATCACGCCGGGCATGCTCTTGATCGGCACGAAGTCGTCGATCTCTTCCTCGACGAAAATCGGCAACACCAGATCGTTGAGGGTGAATTCGGTTTCCTGGAACAGGCTGCGCAGGCTCGCATTGCGGCGCAGGCGGCGTGGACGTGCTTCGGGGAACTGACTGGACATGGGGCCTTTCCTGAAAACGGCGGATGAGACGAAAGTCGTAGGGGGCGAAGCTTATGCCCTGCGCAGCGCGGCGTACAAACCTGGATCAATCAACAGTGCGTTACCGCGTGCGCAACAATGGGCGGCGGGAGCGAGCAGGCTCGCTCCCGCAGGTTCATGCGACCGTCAGGAAGGAATCGTGAGGCCGCGCACCACCGCCGGCCGCGCCAGGAAGCGCTCCAGCACCCGGGTGACGTTGGGGAAATTGCCGATGCCCACCAGATCGCCCGCCTCGTAGAAGCCGATCAGGTTGCGCACCCACGGGAACGTGGCGATGTCGGCGATGGTGTAGCGCTCGCCCATGATCCAGTCACGGCCTTCGAGCCGCTGATTGAGGACACTGAGCAGGCGCCGGCTCTCTTCGACGTAACGGTCGCGGGGGCGCTTGTCCTCGTAGTCCTTGCCGGCGAATTTGTTGAAGAAGCCGAGCTGGCCGAACATCGGGCCGATGCCGCCCATCTGGAACATCAGCCACTGAATCGTTTCGTAGCGCAACGCGCCTTCGTGGGCCAGCAACTGGCCGCTCTTGTCGGCCAGGTAGATCAGGATCGCGCCGGACTCGAACAGCGGCAGCGGCTTGTCGTCCGGCCCGTGCGGGTCGAGGATCGCCGGGATCTTGTTGTTCGGGTTCAGCGACAGGAATTCCGGGGACATCTGGTCTTGGGTGTCGAAGCCCACACGGTGCGGCTCATAGGGCAGGCCGATCTCTTCGAGCATGATCGACACCTTGACGCCGTTGGGGGTCGGCAAGGAGTACAGCTGAATCCAGTCGGGGCATTGCGCCGGCCATTTGCGGGTGATCGGGAACGCGGACAGATCGGTCATGGGAAGCATCCAGTCACAATTGAAGCCCCGATCATAATGGAGGCTCCACCGAACCGTAACATCTTGTGGTTAGGCTGCCGGGGCACGGATCGAACCAACCGGGCCTCAGGGGACTCTGAGCGCACACACTTCGCAAGGAACGCCATTGACGACAGGGAACACACCCGGCGCTGGGAGCCCGAGGTGCACAGGCTTGTCCGCCTTGACCGAATCCGCTGAAGAATCCTTTGCCCATGACGAACCTGATGAGTTTCGCCAAACGCTTCAAGCATCGCCCCTACGTGGCCCTGCCTTCCCTGCTGGCGGCCGCTGCGCTGTTTCTTTCCCTTGAATCCAGCGAAAGCCGCGCGCAACCGGTGGACGGCACGCAGACCCTGGTGTTCCTGCGCCACGCCGAAAAGCCCGCCGGCGGCCTGGGCCAGCTCAACTGCCAGGGCCTGAACCGGGCGATCGAACTGTCGACCCTGCTGCCGGAGAAGTTCGGCAAGGCCGACTACGTGTTCGCCGCCAACCCCACGCGCAACGTCGAGGAAGGCGAGCTGGACAACGCCTACAGCTACATCCGCCCGTTGATGACCATCAGCCCGGCCGCGATCCGGCTCGGCCTGCCGGTGAACATCGAGTTCTCCGCCAACGACACCAGCGACCTGGCCCGGGAACTGATCGAAGACAAGTACCACAACGCGACCATCTACACCGCCTGGTCCCACGGCTACCTGCCGGAGCTGATCAACAAGGTGGCCGGCAAGGCCGTGGGCGAGCGGCAGACCATCGCCGACGACTGGGACTCAGGAGACTTCGACTCGCTGTACGTGCTGACCCTGACCTGGCACAACGGCAAGGCCAGCCTGCAGAGCCACAGCTACAAGCAGGGGCTGGACAACGGCAAGGTCACCTGCCCGACCTGAGTTCCCGAACCTGCGGCGCCCCCACTGACGCCATCGCCAGCAGGCTGGCTCCCACAGGGATCCGGGTGAACGAAGGGTCAGCAGTCACCCCAGAACCTGTTGGGTCAGCTGTC
This sequence comes from Pseudomonas sp. NPDC089534, assembly GCF_044749305.1. Taxonomy (NCBI): domain Bacteria; kingdom Pseudomonadati; phylum Pseudomonadota; class Gammaproteobacteria; order Pseudomonadales; family Pseudomonadaceae; genus Pseudomonas; species Pseudomonas sp. NPDC089534. The sequence goes on from NZ_JBIVHR010000115.1 coordinate 2,965, forward strand.
TTGATCTTGCCCTGCGGTTCCCTCACTGACGCTATCGCCAGCAGGCTGGCTCCTACAATTCTTGCCTGCGACACCGATCCGGGTGGGAGCCAGCCTGCTGGCGATGGGGCGGCCCCCACACCATCAGCCTTGCGGATTCACCCGCGCCTTCAAGTACTCGATAACCGCCTCCCGCTCCCCCGCGAACTCGATCCGCGCGCCCTTCTTCTCGCGCTGGAACACGTACATCGGATCGTAGTACTCGCGCAGCAAGCCCTCGATCCAGCCACGGTGCAGTTCCACCGCGCCGCTGCGCCCCTGCTCGGCCAGGGCCTGCTCCATCAGCTCCAGCATCCGCCGGTGCCGTTCGCCGCCCAGGCGTTTGTGCACGTTGTTGAGGCTGTCCAGCAGACGTTGCGAGAACAGCGCGAACCCTGCCTCGCCGTGCACCGCCGAAAACTCCGCCGACAGGTCCACCACGTAATCGCGCAGGATGCGCTCCACGCGCTGGTCGAAACGGTCCTCCAGCCAGACCATCGGGTACTGCTGCATGCCCTGGTACAGCGGCAACGGCAGCGCGCAACTGCCGACCACCCGGCTCTCGTCCTCCAGCACGAACTGGCCGATGCCGGCGTCGCGCTTCTTGAGGATGTCGATGGCCAGGCGGTTCTCGAAGTCGATGTTCGACGGCTGGCCGGTGGCGCGCTTGCCGAAGCTCGAACCCCGGTGATTGGCGTGGCCTTCCAGGTCCAGGCCGTTGTCGAGCAGCACCAGCGCTTCGGTCTTGCCGGTGCCGGTCATGCCGCCCAGCAGCACGAAATCGCACTGGGCGATGGCCTGTTCGAGGGTGTCGATCAAAAAGGTGCGCATCGCCTTGTAGCCACCGCCGACCCTTGGGTAGTCGATGCCGGCCTCGTCCCGCAGCCATTGCTGGGTGATCTGCGAACGCAGGCCGCCGCGAAAGCAATACAGCAAGCCGTCGGGATGGGCCCGGGCGAAGTCGGCCCAGCCCTGGATGCGTTCGGCCTTGACCGCGCCGGACACCAGGCGGTAGCCCAGCTCGATGGCGGCCTGCTGGCCGTGCTGCTTGTAGCAGGTGCCGATCCGTTGGCGTTCGTGGTCGTTCATCAGCGGCCGGTTGACCGCGCCGGGGAACGAGCCCTTGAGGAACTCGACCGGCGCGCGCGCATCCATCAGGGGCCGGTCGTTGAGGAAGATGTCGCGGTAATCGGTGCAGTCGAAGCGCATCAAACCACCTCGACCGCGTGGGTCTGTCGCTCGACCAGCTCGCCGATCGGCTCAAGGCTCAGGCCCAGCTCGGCGGCCACCGCCAGGAACTCGGCGTCGCCTTCGGGGGTGACGGCGATCAGCAGGCCGCCGCTGGTCTGCGGGTCGCACAGCACGCGCTTGTGCAGCTCCTGCAGGCGGCCGAGCTTGCCCGAATAGCTGTCGAAGTTGCGCAAGGTGCCGCCGGGCACGCAGCCTTGCTCCAGGTAGTATTCGACGCTGGCCAGGCGCGGCACCCGGTCATAGGCGATGCGCGCCGTCAGGTGGCTGCCGTCGGCCATTTCCACCAGGTGCCCGAGCAGGCCGAAACCGGTGACATCGGTCATGGCCGTGACCCCGGCCAGTTTGCCGAAGCGGCTGCCGGGCTTGTTCAGGGTGCACATCCAGTCGCGGGCCAGGCCGATGTCGGCGTTGCGCAGCTTGCCCTTCTTCTCGGCGGTGGTGAGGATGCCGATGCCCAGGGGTTTGGTCAGGTACAGCCGGCAGCCGGCGGTGGCGGTGTCGTTGCGCTTCATGTGGCGCTTTTCCACCAGGCCGGTGACGGCCAGGCCGAAGATCGGCTCCGGCGCGTCGATCGAGTGCCCGCCCGCCAGCGGGATGCCCGCCGCGTCGCACACCGCGCGCCCGCCGCGGATCACTTCCCGCGCCACTTCCGGCGCCAGCACGTTGACCGGCCAGCCCAGGATGGCGATGGCCATCAACGGATCGCCGCCCATGGCGTAGATGTCGCTGATGGCGTTGGTGGCGGCGATGCGGCCGAAGTCGAACGGGTCGTCGACGATCGGCATGAAGAAGTCGGTGGTCGAGACCACACCGCGCTCGGCGTCGATCTCATACACCGCCGCGTCGTCGCGCGAGGCGTTGCCGACCCACAGTTTCGGGTCAAGGTTCTGCGCCCCGCTGCCGGCCAGGATCACCTCCAGCACCTGGGGGGAAATCTTGCAGCCGCAACCGGCGCCGTGGCTGTATTGGGTCAGACGAATCGGCTCGCTCATGGAGAATTCTCAGGCTGTGAATGGGGCGGATTCTAGCAGAGGCGCCCGCCGCGAATGTTTCACGCGCTACCCGACCTGCGCTGGGCTCAGGGCCGCTCCGCGCCCAGCGGGAGCAAGCTCCCTCGCCACAGAAGCCAGAAACAGGCAAAAAAAAGCCGCCCTTGCAGGCGGCTGAAGCGCTCCGGCCATGAAACTCAGAAGCCTAGGCTGAAGCTGATGGTCATCGCATGATCGTTGCCGTCGCCGGACAGTTGCCCGGAATAGCCGATCCCCAGTTTGCCGGTCGGGCTGATCTGGAAGTCCACGCCGGCTTCGACGATGGCGCTGTCCTCGGCGATCGGCACGCCCTGGGTGCTGAACGAGGCACCGCCGTCGATGAAGGTCAGGTCGGCGTCGGGCTGGGTGTCGCCGAACGCGTGGCGCCAACCGATGGCCGCCCGCGGGGTGAACTGCCCGCCGTTGGCCAGGGTGATCAGCTTGCCGGCGCGCACGCCGAGGGTGGAGAAGGTGATGTCCTGGTCGGCATCGGCCTTCAGCCGCCCCACCCCGCCCTTTTCCTTGGCCGAGTCGCTGTCGTAGTTGACGTAGGCCAGCCCGGCGAACGGCTCCAGCGCAATGCCGGCGGCTTCGACCGTGTAGCCGACCTCGCCGAACACCTGGGCGCTGCGCGCGTCGTAATTGGCCTTCAGCCGGTCGTTGTAGTTGCCGACGCTGACGTCGCGCTTGGTTTCGATGTCGTGCCAGCTGTAGGCCGCGCCGAGGCGCACCGCCAGGGCGTCGAACTGCGAGCTCAGGTACGCCGCCAGGTGATAGCTCTCGACCGTGGCGTCCGAGCGCCGGTCGTGGGCGTCGAGGTCGCTGCGGGTGTAGCCGGCGGCCATGCCCGCGCGCCATTGGTCGTCCAGTTGCTTGTCGGTGCCGAGCAGGAAGCCCGAGAGGTTGCGGTCGAGCTTGGCGCTGTTGCTGTCGCCGTCCGACTCGCCCCACGCGCCGAGCGCACGGATCCAGCCGACCATCTCGCCGTGGCAGCCGTTGCTGCTCAACTGGTTGTCGCTCGGCGCCAGGGCCCGGCGCGGATCGTCCGCTGCGCTGCACGACGGCTGGCGCATGCGGTCGTTGACCGCGTCGCGCACATAGCGCGAATCCTCCAGCACGGCGCTGGCGGTGCTGGCGTGGATCTCCCCGGACAGGCTGTCGAACGCGTTGCGCGCACCGGCCACGCTGAGGTTGACGATCTCGTTCTGCAACGCCGCCCCCGCCGCACCGTTGCGCGACAGGGCCGACGCCGTGCTGCGCTGGTTGCCGGTGGCCGCGACGTCGGCGAACGAATTGCCGTTGCGGCTGACCGCCAGGTTCACCGCGTTGGCGCTGTACACCAGGCTCGTGTCGAGGAACGCGTACTGCGGCAGGTCCGTCGAGCTGAAGGTGCCGGTGACGCCGCCGCCCGCCGTGATCAGCGAATACACGGTATTGCCGGTGAACGGCGCCACGCTGTTGACCTGGAGGCCGCCGCCGAGGGTCGCGGTGCCGCCGACGGCCAGCGGTGTGGCGGTCGGCGAGCTGACCGTCAGGGCCAGCAGGCCGTCGGCGGCGTTGGTCAGGTTGCCGGTGACGCTCAGGGTGCCGTCCGTACCGCCGGACGCCACCACGCCGTGGTTGACCACCGCCCCGACGCTGCCGTTGCCGGTCAGCGCCGCGCCGTTGGCCACGGTGACCTGCCCGGCCAGCGAGGCACGCGCCGCGCGGCTGCCGACCTGCAGCACGCCTTGGTCCACCGACACCGCGCCGCTGAACGGCTGGTCACCGGTCAGCAGCAAGCGGCCGGTGCCGCGCTTGGCCAAGGCGCCGATGCCGCTGAGCCGTCCGTTGAACTGGCCGTCGGCGTTCTGCTGGAACACCAGCGAAGCGTTGTTGAGGATGTTGCCTTGCAGGCTGGTGCTGTTGCCGATCAGCGTACCGCCGCTGACCGTGGTGCCGCCGCTGTAGGTGTTGGCGCCGCTGAGCACCAGCGTGCCGGCGTCGAGCTTCTCGATGCCGCCGGTGCCCACCAGCGGCGCGGAGATTTCCGTGCTGCCCCCGGCATTGACCCGTACCGGCGCCAGGCTGCCGCCCGGGCCGTTGACCGGTGTCAGGCTGCCGCCGGCGCCCGCCGTCAGGCTGTAGCCGCCGACCAGGAACTGCAGGCCGGTGAAGGCTTGGTTGCCGGTCACGCTGACCGTGCCGCCCTGCCCGCCGAACACCGCGAACTGGCCGTTGGCGCCCAGCGCCTGGGTGCCGGTGGGGTCGGTCCAGTTGGTGCCGGGGCCCCACACGCCGCTGCCGCCGCCGATGCTGCCGTCGGGGTTGGTCTTGCCGCCGTTCCAGAACTGCACTTCGCCCGGCGAGCCCTGCACCAGCAGGTTGATCTGGTTGGCGAAGGCGGTCTGCAACGACAGGTTGCCCGTCGGCACCGGCAGGCTGCCGTAAGTCAGGCCGTTGTCGGTGAGGGTGCCGCCGTAGCTGAACAGCTGATAGATCCCGGTGCCGAAGCCGCCGGCGTTGGTGATGTTGAGGGTGCCGTCCAGCGTGAGGTTGCCGGCGACGTTAACCACTGTGGTGGAGCTGGCGGCCGAGCCGAGGGTGAAGTCCAGCACGCTGCCCGAGGACAGCGCCAGCGAGCCGACCGACAGCGGCGTCGCCGTGCCGCCGCCCAGCAGGGTCGCGCCGCTGGCCAGTTGCACGTTGCCGCCGAACTGCCCGCCGCCGCCGAGCTTCGCCCCGCTGGCGACATTCACGTTGGCGCTGTTGAGCACGCCGTTGACCCGCAGCGTGCCGGCCTGCACGTCGGTGTTGCCGGTGAAGCCGTTGGTGCCGGTCAGCAGCAGCGCGCCGGTGCCGGTCTTGGTCAAGGTGCCGGCGCCGGTGAGGTTGCCGGTGTAGGTGCCGTCGCTGTTCTGCTCGAAGGTCAGCGCCGCGTTGTTGACGATGGCCCCTTGCAGGCTGCTGGTGTCGCCGCGGGTGCTGCCGCCGTTGAGCGTGGTGCCGCCGGTGTAGGTGTTGGCGCCGCCGAGCACAAGGTCGGCGCTGCCGTTCTTCACCAGGCTGCCGTTGCCGCTGATGGCGCCGATCAGGCCGGTGTTCTGGTTGCCGGCCAGGGTGAGCTGCGCGCCCAGGCCGATGGCGTTGGCCAGTTGCAGCGCGCTGGCGCTGTCGAGGGTGCCGTTGCCCAGGACGCTGAGCGCGCCGCTGCCGATGGCGCTGTTGTTGCCCAGGATCAGCGAGCCGCCGCTGAGCTGGGTGCCGCCGCTGTAGGTGTTGTTGCCGTTGAGGGTCAGGCTGGCTGCACCGGTCTTGGTCAGGCTGCCGGCGCCGCTGACCGTGCCGCCGAGGGTCAGGGCGTTGCTGCCGGCAACGTTCAGTGCGCCGTTGAGCACCACGGCGTTGGCCAGGGTGACGGCGGTGTTGCTGTCCAGCGCCGTGCCGTTTGCGGCGGTCAATGTGCCCGTGCCGAGCGCCGCGTCGTTGCCCACCACCAGTTTGCCGCCGTTGAGGGCGGTGCCGCCGGTGTAGCCGTTGGCCGCGTTGAGCACCAGGGTGCCCGCATCGTATTTGCCCAGGGTGCCGCTGCCGTTGAGCGCCACGCCGAGGGTGGCGGTGGCGTTCGGGTCGACCCGCACGGTGGCGTTGCCCAAGGAACCGTTGACCAGGCTCAGCGAACCCGCCGTGCCATTCTGCAGGCTGTAGCCGTCGGTGACGAACTGCAGGCCGGTGACGGTCTGCGCGCCGTTGACCGTCACGGTGCCGGCGCTGCCCTGGAACACCGCGAAGCTGTTGCCCCACGCCTGGTTGACGGTGCCGTTGACGTCGGTCCAGTTGGTGGTGCCGCTGCCCCAGGTGCCGCTGCCGCCTTCGATGGTGCCGTTGCCGGTCAGTTGGCTGCCGTCCCAGAACTGCACGGTGACGCCCGGCGCTGTGACCAGCAGGTTGATCTGGTTGCCGACGCTGGTCTGCAATTGCAGGTCGCCGGGGGTGACGCTGCCCGGCAGGGTGCCGAACAGCAGGCCGTTGTCGGTCAGGCCGCCGGTGTAGTTGATGATCCGGTAGACCCCGCTGCCGAAACCGCCCAGGTCGCTGACGTTGAGGGTGCCGTCCAGGGTCAGGTTGCCGTTGACGTTGAGCAGCGCGCTGCCGCCGCCGGACACCGGCGCGCCGAGGCCCACGTCCAGGTTCGAGTTGCCGCTGAGCGCCAGCGAGCCCACCGACAGCGCGCTGCCGGTGGCCAGGGCCAGGTGCCCGCCGTCGGCCACGGTGACCGCGCCCGTCAGGCTGCCGCTGCCGCCCAGGGTGCCGCCGCTGTTGACCTGCACGTTGGCGCTGTCCAGCGAACCGTTGACCCGCAAGGTGCCGGCGCCGACCGTGGTGTCGCCGGTCAGGGTGCTGGCGCCGGTCAGTGTCAGGGTGCCGGTGCCCAGTTTGTTCAGGGCGCCGCTGCCGGTGAGGAGGCCGTCGAAGGTGCTGCTCAGGTTGTTGCCGCCGATGCTCAGCGACTGGCCGGCGCCGACGTCGGCGGTGCCGCTGCCGGTGAGGCTGGCGATGGCCGCCGAGCCGCCGAGGTTGAGGGTGGTGCCGCCCGCCAGGTTGACCCCGGCGTTGTTGCCCAGCGCCGCGTTGCCGACGGTGGTGAGGCTGCCGGCCTGCACGTCGAAGGTGCCGCTGAAGGTGTTGGCGCCGGTCAGGGTCAGGTCGGACGCGCCGCCCTTGGTCAGCGTGCCGGCCCCGGCGAGCACGCCGCCCAGGGTCAGGTCGTTGCTGCCGGCCACGGTCAGGTTGGCGTTGACGTTGACGTCGTTGCCCAGCACCAGCGTCGAGGTGTTGTCGAGGGTCGAGGCGCCCGCCACGGTCAGCGCACCGGAACCCAGCGCGCCGGCGGTGCCGAGGGTCAGGGTGCCGGCGTTGAGCGTGGTGCCGCCGCTGTAGGTGCCGGTGCCGTTGAGGGTCAGGTTGGCCGCGCCGTTTTTCACCAGCCCGCCCGTGCCGCTGATCGTGCCGCCCAGGGTCAGGTTGTTGCTGCCGGCCACCGTCAGGTTGGCGTTGAGCACCAGCGCGTTGCCCAAGGCGAAGGCGCCGCTGCTGTCGAGGCTCGAAGCGCCGGCCACGGTCAGGTTGCCCAGGCCCAGGGCGGTGGCGCTGCCGACGGTCAGGGTGCCGGCGTTGAGCGTGGTGCCGCCGAGGAAACCGTTGGCGCCGGACAGCGTCAGGTTGGCCGTGCCGTTCTTGGTCAGGTTGCCGGCGCCGTTGATGGCCCCGGCCAGCGTCAGGTTGTTGCTGCCGGTGACGGCGAGGTTGCCGGCCAGGTTCACCGCGTTGTTCACCGAAACGGCGCTGGCCGCATCCAGCGTGGTGCCGCCGGCCGCGTTGAGGGTGGCGGAACCGAGCGCCGAGTTGGACGCCAGCACCAGTGCGCCGGCGTTGAGCGCCACCGGCCCGAGGAAGGCGTTGTTGCCGCCTAGGGTCAGGTTGGCCGCGCCGTTCTTGATCAGGCCGCCGGTGCCGCCGATCACGCCGTTGAGCGTCAGCGCGTTGCTGCCCGCCACGGTCAGGTTGCCGTTGAGGGTCACGGCGTTGGCCAGGGTGACCGCCGCGTTGCTGTCCAATTGCGTGCCGGTCGCCGCCGTCAGCGTGCCGGTGCCCAGCGCGGTGTTGCTGCCGACCACCAGTTTGCCGCCGTCCAGCGCGGTGCCGCCGCTGTAGCTGTTGGCGCCGTTGAGGACGAGGGTGCCGCTGTCGAGCTTGTTCAGGATGCCGCTGCCGTTGATGCCCACCCCGACCGTCGCGGTCACGCCCGGATCGACCCGCACCGCCGTGGTGCCGCCGGTGCCGTTGACGGCGGTCAGTTGCCCCGCCGTGCCGTTGACCAGGCTGTAGCCGTCGGTGGTGAACTGCAGGCCGGTGAACAGTTGCGTGCCGTCCACCGTCACGGTGCCGGCCGTGCCCTGGAACACGCCGAAATCGCCGGCCCAGGTCTGGTTCAGGGTGCCGTTGACGTTGGTCCAGTTGGAGCCGGCGGCGTTCCAGGTGCCGCTGCCGCCGTCCACCGTGCCGTTGGGGACGGTCTGGCTGCCGTCCCAGAAGCGGATGTTGGCGTTCGGCGCCGACACCAGCAGGTTGATCTGGTTGCCGACCGAGGTCTGCACCACCAGGTCGCCGAGGCCGAAGCCGACCGGCACGCTGGCCACGTCCAGGCCCAGGTCCGTCAGGCTGCCGGTGTAGTTGATCAGGCGGTACACGCCGACGCCGAAACCGCCGGCGTCGGTGACGTTGAGGTTGCCGTCCAGGGTCAGGTTGCCGCCGACATCGACCAGCGAGGTGGTCGACGGCGCGGCCAGGGCCACGTCGAGGTTGCCGCTGGCGCCGAGGGTCAAGCCGCTCGTCGACAGTTGGTTGCCCGAAGACAGGGCCAGGTGGCCGCCGTTGGCGACGTTCAGTTGGCCGAGCACTGTGCCGTTGCCGGTGAAGGTCGCGCCGCTGCCGACATCCACCTGGGCGCTGGCCAGCGAGCCGCTGAGGTTCAGGGTGCCGCCGCTCACCAGCGTGTTGCCGGTCAGGCCGCTGATCCCGGTGAGGTTCAGGGTGCCGGTGCCGACCTTGGTCAGGCCGCCGCTGCCGCTGATGTCGCCGTCGAAGGTGCTGGTGGTGCTCACCCCGCCCACGGTCAGGGTGCTGCCGGCGCCGACCTGCACGCTGCCGCTGCCGCTCAGCCCGCCCAGGCTCCCGTCGCTGCCCAGGTTGAGGCTGGCCCCGGCGCTGATGGCCGCGCCGGAGGTGTTGCCCAGCGCGCCGCTGCTCAGGGTCGAGACACTGCCGGCGAGGATGTTCAGCGCACCGGTGAAGGTGTTGCTGCCCATCAGCGTCAGGTCGTCGAGCCCGCTCTTGGTGAGGTTGCCGGCGCCGCTGACCACACCGCTGAGCACCAGGCTGTTGTTGCCGGCCACGGTCAGCCCGGCGTTGAGGGTGATGTCGTTGCCCAGCACCAGGGCCGAGCTGTTGTCCAGCGTCGCCGCCCCGCCGACGGTGAGCGCGCCGCTGCCCAGCGCCGCCGGGGTGCCGAGGGTCAGCGTGCCGGCATTGAGCGTGGTGCCGCCCTGGTAGGTGTTGATGCCGTTGAGGGTCAGGTTGGCCGTGCCGTTCTTCACCAGCGAGCCCGTGCCGCCGATCACCCCGCCCAGGGCCAGGTTCTGCGAACCGGCGACGGTCAGGGCGGCGTTGAGGGTGACGGCGTTGTTCAGGTTGACCAGCGCCGAACTGTTGTCCAGGGTCGCGGCGCCGGCGACGGTCAACGCACCGCTGCCCAGCGCCGAGCTGTTGCCGACGGTGAGCGTGCCGGCGTTCAGCGTGGTGCCGCCCGCGTAGGCGTTGGTGCCGTTGAGGGTCAGGTTGGCGCTGCCGTTCTTCACCAGGCTGCCGACGCCGTTCACCGCGCCGCCCAGGGTCAGGTCCGCGGTGCCGCCGATGTTCAGGGCGCCGGCCACGTTCACGGCGTTGCCCAGGCTGACGGCGGTGTTGGCGTCCAACGTGGTGTTGGCCGCCGCGTTCAGCGTGCCGCTGCCCAAGGCCGTGGCATTGCCGACGATCAGTTTGCCGGCGTTGAGCGCGGTGTTGCCGAAGTAGGTGTTGGCGCCGTTGAGGGTCAGGTCGGCGGCGCCGTTCTTGATCAGCCCGCCGACGCCGGACACCGTGCCGGTGAGGGTCAGCGCATTGCTGCCGGCGAGGGTCAGGTTGCCGCCCAGGTTGACGTTGTTGGCCAGACTGGTGGCCGTGCTGGCGTCCAGCGTGGTGCCGGCCGCCGCGTTCAGGTTGCCGGCGCCCAGCGCGGTGGCGGAGCCGACGATCAGCGTGCCGGCGTTGAGCGAGGTGGAGCCGGTGTAGGTGTTGTTGCCGGTCAGGGTCAGGCTGGAGGTGCCGGTCTTGATCAGCCCGCCGGCTCCGTCGATGACGCCGCCCAGGGTGAGCGCGTTGCTGCCGCCAGCCGAAAGGTTGGCGTTGAGGGTGATGGCGTTGCCCAAGGTGACCGCACCGTTGCTGTTGAGGGTGCTCGCCCCGCCCACGGTCAGGGCACCGCTGCCCAGCGCCGCCGCGTTGCCGACGGTCAGGCTGCCGGCGTTGAGGGTGGTGCCGCCGCTGTAGGTGTTGCTGCCGTTGAGGGTCAGGTTGGCCGTGCCGCTCTTGATCAGCCGGCTCGCGCCGCTGACCACGCCGCCCAGGGTCAGCCCGCTGCTGCCGCCGATGCTCAGGTCGGCGTTGAGCACCACGTTGTTGGCCAGCGCCACGCTGGTGCTGCTGTCCAGGGTCGCGGCGCCGGTGACCGTCAGATCGCCGCTGCCCAGCGCCCCGGCGTTGCCGACGGTCAGGGTGCCGGCGCTCAGGGTGGTGCCGGCCAGGAAGGTGTTGGCGCCGTTGAGGATCAGGTTGGCGGCGCCGTTCTTGGTCAGTCCGCCGCTGCCGTCGACCACCCCGCCGAGGGTCAGGTTGGCGCTGCCGCCGATGTTCAGGTTGCCGCCCAGGGTCACCGCGTTGCCCAGCGACACCGTGGTGTTGGCGTCGAGCGTGGTGCCCGCCGCCGCGGTCAGGCCGCCGCTGCCCAGCGCCGTGTTGGCGCCGACGATCAGCGTGCCGGCGTTGAGCGACGTGCCGCCGGCGAACCCGTTGCCGCCGCCCAGGGTCAGGGCGGCGGTGCCGTTCTTGATCAGCCCGCCGGAACCGTTGACGACGCCGTTGAGGGCCAGGGCCTGGGTGCCGCCGATGACCAGGTTCGCCGCCAGGTTGACGGCGTTGGCCAGGCTCACGGTGGTGGTCGCGTCCAGCGTGGTACCGGCCGCCGTGTTCAGTGCGCCGGTGCCCAACGCGGTGTTGCTGCCCACGAACAATGTGCCGGCGTTGAGGGCGGTCGCGCCGCTCTGGGTGTTGTTGCCGGTCAGGGTCAGGCTGGCCGCACCGCTCTTGGTGAGGCCGCCCGTGCCGGAGAGCACGCCGCCCAGGGTCAGGTTGTTGCTGCCCAGCACGGTGAGGCTACCGGTCAGGCCGACGTTGTTGTTCAGCGTGACGTTGGCGGTGCTGTCCAGGCTGGTGCCGGCGGCCGCGTTCAGGGCGCCGCTGCCCAAGGCGTTGTTGTTGCCGACCCGCAACGTGCCGGCGCTCAGGGTGGTGGTGCCGCTGTAGCCGGTGTTGACGCCGCTGAGGGTCAGGCTGCCGCTGCCGGCCTTGGTCAGGCCGCTGGCGCCGGTGAGCGCGCCGCTCAGGGTCAGCGCCCCGGCGCCGCTGGCGGTCAGGGCGCCGTTGAGGGTGATGGCGTTGGCCAGGTTGACGGTGCCGGGCGCCGTCAACGTCGCTGCGCCGCCGATGGTGACGGTGCCGCTGCTGAACGCCTGATCGTTGCCCACCTGCACGCTGCCGGCGTTGATCGTGGTGTTGCCGGTGAAGGTGTTCGCCGCCCCCAGGCTCAATTGGCCGGCGCCGTTCTTGGTCAGGCCGCCGGCGCCGGACAGCACGCTGGTCAGGCTCAGGTCGTTGGCGCCTTGCACCGTCAGTCCGCCGGCGCCCAAGGTGATCAGGTTGGCCAGGCTCAGGCCGGCGCTGCTGGCCTGGAGGATCCCGCCGTTTGAGGTCAATACGCCGCTGCCGAACGCCGCGTTGTTGTTGAACTGCACCACCCCGCCGTTGAGGGTCGAACTGCCGCTGACCACCGGCCCCTGCAAGGTCCAGGTGCCGCTGTTGACGGTGAGGTTGTTGAAGTTGACGTAGGTGGCGCTGGACACCGTGCCGCTGCCGCTGGTGCCGCCGCCCACGCCGAGGGTGTTCTGCAGCACCAGGGCGTTGGTGCCGCCGGCGCCGCCGTCGATCTGCCCGGTCGGGGCGAACGTCAGGTTGACCCCGATCAGCCCGCCAAGGCCGACGGTGACCTGCACGCCGTCGCCGACGTTGACGCTGGAGCCGGTCACGGCGGTGAAGGTGTTGGTGCTGTTCACCCCCATCGACACGCTGCCGGTGATGCTGCCGGTGTTGGTGAACGTGTTGCCGGCGGCGGACGTCTCGAACGCCACCCGGCCCTGCACGCTGCCGTTGTTGGTCATGTTCACCGTCGAGCCGCCGTACACGCCCACCACCGGGGTGTCGGCCAGGCTGATGCCGCCCACCGACAGGCCGGTGGAGGTGATGGTGCCGTTGTTGGTGATGCTGGTGGTGCCGGCGGCGGCGTTGTTCACGCCGATGCCCAGGCCGTCGATGCTGGTCAGGTTCAGGCCCAGCACCATGCCGGTGCCGCGGATGATGCCGCTGGCGTTGTTGAGGACGTTGACCGTGCTCGCCGCGCCGGTGCCGATGAACGCGCCGCCGCTGAGCACCGACACCAGCCCCAGCAGCGCCGGATCCAGGGTGCCGGAGTTGTTCAGGGTGATGTTGACCCCGGTCAGGTCCAGCACCCGGCCGCCGAGGGTGGCGTTCATCTGCGCGCCGGCGTTGACGTTGACCGTCAGGCCGTTGGCGGCGCTGGCGTAGTTGTTGAGAAACAGCGGCAGGCTCGGCACCCCGGTGCAGGTCACCGTGGAGCCGGCCACCGAACAGGTGGCGAGCGCCGGCTCGCTGACGCCGCCGAACAGCAGTCCGGCGACGCTCAGGTGCACAGCAAGGGACAGTGGGGAAAAACGCGAAACGAGGGCGATACTTGACCTTGCGTGCACGGGCGACTCCTTGTCCTGGCCTAAATCTTCCTTGAGGGGCGTGCTGGCGCGTTGCTTATTCCGCACGCGAATCAAGACTGCGACGGTCATCACAAAACCGTGACATTCCCGACACACGCTAGTTGATGCCCCGCGATGGGGCATTCTTCAAATGGTGTTAATACTTTGGCGCTAGACGCTTTCGAAATATGGATCCAGAACCACGAACTGCGCGGCGTCCGGACCTTTTGAGGGAGCCAGGCTGTTGGTGATGGCGGTAGGTCAGGCAACAGAGATGTCGGCAGTGCCGGCCCTATCGCTGGCAAGCCAGCTCCCACAGGATTTGTGGTGTACCTAGATCCTGCAAACACCCGAGATACCTGTGGGAGCCAGCCTG
>NZ_JBIVHR010000116.1:0-16153 GCF_044749305.1 Pseudomonas sp. NPDC089534
TTCCCATCACATCATCTCGAACTTGTCGCTCATCAGCGCCGGGATGATCCCGTCGTAGCCGGTGGACACCAGCTCCAGCTTGACGCCCATGGCCTTGGTCATGGCCTTGAGGATGTCGACTTCGAAGCCGATGATCTCGCCGCGCTTGTTGGTCATCTCGAACGGCATGTAGGTCGGATCCATGCCGACCTTCAACGAACCGCGCTTGACCGCGTCGTCGATGGCGCCGGCCTGCGCCGCATTGACCGCAACCAGTGCCGTGACGCCGACCAGCAGCATCGAGAGATACTTCTTCATCTTCAAGTCCCCAAACCATTGCATGTGCGGCGCGGAAAACGACAGAGGCGGGCAAAAAAGCCCGGGCGCGCCAATTCGGGGACGGATGCTAACGCACTCGCTCGTTTGCACAAGGGTTAATGGACGATTTGTTTAACAATCGACGGCGGTTTCCCACAGCGTCCTGACGGGCATGCGGGCAGCGCAAACAAAAAAGCCCCGCCAGGAGGCGGGGCTTTCGTCAGGCCGGCTGGGCCTGCAGGCTGACCGGCGGCCGCAACGGCAGCAGCGGCGCATGCGGGTCGGCTTTCACCGACGCCCGCCAAGCGTCCAGCCAGTCGCCCAGGCCTTCGGCCCACACTTGTTCGTGCAGGCGGGCCAAGGCCACCGGATCGCTCAGCAGCTGCAGGCGGTCGTGGTTGCTCAGCGCCGCCGGGCCGACCTTGACCGCGTGACGCACGCGCTCCTGGCGCAGCCATTCGATCGGTTCGGCCTCACCGTGACGGGACGTCGCCAGCGAGCACGCCAGGGCGTTCTGCTGCGGGTCGACCACGGCGCGGACGAAACCGTCCTTCAGCGCGTGCCAACGGTTCTCGTGGGTGTACTGGTCGGTGGCCAGCAGCGCCTGCGGCGGATTGTATTCCTCGGGGATGAGGAACAGGCTCTCGTCGCGGGACTTGAGGCCCAGGCCCACACGGCTGGAGATCACCGACACCGGGATCGACAGCATCAGGGAACCGACGATCGGCACCAGCCACCACAGGAAGCTCGGGTTCAGCCAGATCACCAGCAGCGCCCAGAAGAAGCCCAGCAGCGTCTGCGGGCCGTGGCGCTTGACCGCCTCGCTCCACGGCGTGGAGTCGTCGTCACGCTGCGGCGAGTTCCAGGTCGCGGCCCAGCCCAGGAACGCGGCGAGGACGAAACGGGTGTGGAAGATCATCCGCACCGGCGCCAGCAGCATGGAGAACAGCATCTCCAGCAGCATCGACACGGTCACCTTGAACTTGCCGCCGAACTCTTTCGCGCCCTTGGCCCAGATCAGGATGATGCTCAAGAGCTTGGGCAGGAACAGCAGCACGATGGTGGTCGAGAACAGGGCGATGGCCTTGTCCGGGTGCCACTGCGGCCACAGCGGGTAGAGCTGGCGCGGTTCGAGGAAGTACTGCGGCTCCATCAGCGTGTTCACCGCCAGCAGCGCGGTGGACAGCACCAGGAAGAAGAACCACAGCGGCGCCGACAGGTACGACATCACGCCGGTGAGGAACACCGCGCGGTGCACCGGGTGCATGCCCTTGACCAGGAACAGGCGGAAGTTCATCAGGTTGCCGTGGCACCAGCGACGGTCGCGCTTGAGCTCGTCGAGCAGGTTCGGCGGCAGCTCTTCGTAGCTGCCCGGCAGGTCGTAGGCGATCCACACGCCCCAGCCGGCCCGGCGCATCAGCGCCGCTTCGACGAAGTCGTGGGACAGGATCGCACCGGAGAACGCACCCTTGCCCGGCAACGGCGCCAGGGCGCAGTGGTCGATGAACGGCTTCATCCGGATGATCGCGTTGTGGCCCCAGTAGTGGGATTCGCCCAACTGCCAGAAGTGCAGGCCGGCGGTGAACAGCGGGCCGTACACGCGGGTGGCGAACTGCTGCATGCGCGCATACAGGGTGTCCATGCCCGAGGCCCGCGGCGCGGTCTGGATGATCCCGGCGTCCGGGGTCGCTTCCATCAGGCGCACCAGGCTGGTCAGGCATTCGCCGCTCATCACCGAGTCGGCGTCCAGCACCACCATGTACTTGTAGTCGCCGCCCCAGCGACGGCAGAAGTCGTCGAGGTTGCCGCTCTTGCGCTTCACGCGGCGACGGCGGCGGCGGTAGAAGATCTTGCCGAAGCCCTTGGCCTCGCGGCAGACGTCCAGCCAGGCCTGCTGCTCGGCCACGCAGATGTCGGTGTCGTTGCTGTCGCTGAGGACGAAGAAGTCGAAGCGGTCCAGGTCACCGGTGGCGGCGACCGACTCGAACGTCGCCCGCAGGCCGGCGAACACCCGCGGCACGTCTTCGTTGCAGATCGGCATCACCAGCGCGGTGCGGGCGTCCTTGGGAATCGGCTCGTTGCCGGCGCTCTTGCCGGAGATCCGGTACTTGTCGTGACCGGTGAGCAGCTCCAGGAAGCCCATCAGCGCGGTCCAGAAACCGGCCGACACCCAGCAGAACAGGATCCCGAACATGATCAGGATGCTGGTCTGCAGCGCATACGGCAGCACTTGCGTGGCGGTCTGCAGCAGCGGCTGGTGCAGGACCTCTTCCAGGTCGACGAACGACCAGCCCTGGTACGGCATGATGCCTTTCATGTACCAGCCGGCGACGATGGTCTGGCCCAGCATCAGCAGCAGCAGGATGTAGCGGCGGATCGAACCGACGGTGCGCCAGCGGGCAGCCGGCAGCACGTTCTGGTCCTTCGGCGGCTGCGGCGGGTTGGTGCGCCCGGTCAGGCGCCGCCAGCCGCGCACCAGGATGTTGGTGCGCCATGGCTCCGGCACGACCTTGGTGCGGCGGATCGGCGGCGCGGCCTTGAGGCAGACGCGGCCGCTGGCGTCGAGCGCCAGCATTTCCGCGTCCTGCAGCTCTTCGGCGGTGCTCAGGGTCAGGCGCTTGCCCACCGAAGCCTGGGCGGCTTCGGCAGGGGCACCGAACGTGCTGGAGGACAGGCGTTCATGCAGCTCGCTGAAGGACCGGCAGCCCGCGAGTTCCGCGCGCTGCTCGTCGGTCATCGGCAGATGCGCCAGATACTCGGACAGAGTTTCCGGCTGTACTTGAGAGTTACTCATCGGCAGGCAACTGATAGCTCCAGGTCTCGGTCAGGACTTCTTCAGTCGGGGCCGATTCCGGTGTGGCTGGGGCCGCTTCGGCAGCCGCTGGCTGCTTGGCGTCTTTGTTGGCCTTTTCCTTGGCGTCTGCCGCAGGCTTGGCGTCGGCCTGCTTGGCCTCCGCTGCCTTGGCTTCCTTGTCGGCTTTTTCCTGTTGCTTGGCGGCGACCTTGTCGGCCTTGGCGACGGACGAGTTCGACGCCGGCACCGAAGTCTTGGCCAGGTCCGCCGGCACCACGTGCTGCACCAGGGCGGCGCGCATCTCGGTGGACTTGCTTGGGTCCTTGATCTTCAGGCGCAGGGTCAGGCGCCAGCCCTTGGTCTCAGGGTTGTAGCGCACATTGTTCTCGACCAGCTCGGCGTTGTCGCCGACGCTGACCTGGCTGCGCACGTCCGCGTCCGGCGACAGCGCCGACAGGGACGGGCCTTCGAAGTCCACCAGGTAGGCGACGCTGCCGTCCGGCTGACGGATCAGGTTGGACTGCTTCACGTCACCGGTGGAACGCAGGGTCTGGTTGACCCAGGCGCTGTCCGGCGCGTGCAGCGCGGCTTCGTCGATGGTCCAGTGCATGCGGTAGGCGAAGTCCAGCGGCTGGCCCGGCTCCGGCATCTTCTCCGGGCTCCAGAACGCAACGATGTTGTCGTTGGTCTCGTCGGCGGTCGGGATCTCCACCAGGTCGACGGTGCCCTTGCCCCACTCGCCCTTCGGCTCGATCCAGGCGCTCGGACGCTTGTCGTAGCGGTCGTCGAGGTCTTCATAGTGGCTGAAGTCGCGGCCACGCTGCAGCAGGCCGAAACCGCGCGGGTTCTCGACGCTGAAGTTGCTCACGGCCAGGTGTTTCGGGTTGTTCAGCGGACGCCAGATCCACTCGCCGTTGCCGGCATGGATCGACAGGCCGCTGGAGTCATGCAGTTCGCGGCGGTAGTTGAGCACTTTCGACGGCTGGTTGGCGCCGAACAGGTACATGCTGGTCAGCGGCGCGATGCCGAGCTTGCCGACCTTGTCGCGCAGGAACATCTGCGCCTTGACGTCGACGATGGTGTCGCTGCCCGGACGCAGGATCAGGCGGTAGGCGCCGGTGGCGCGCGGCGAGTCCAGCAGGGCGAAGATCACCAGGTGCTTGTCGCCCGGCTTAGGCTGCTGGATCCAGAACTCGCGAAAGCGCGGGAACTCTTCGCCCGACGGCAGGGCGGTGTCGATGGCCAGGCCGCGGGCCGACAGGCCGTAGGTGTGGCCCTTGCCGACGACGCGGAAGTAGCTCGCGCCCAGCATGGTCATGATTTCGTCTTGCTTGTCGGCCTTGTTGATCGGGTACAGCACACGGAAGCCGGCGTAGCCCAGCTGCTCGGTGGCCTTCGGATCGAACTGCAGGTCGCCGAAATCGAAACGGGACGGGTCGTACTTGATCTCTTCGACGGTGTTCGCGGTGATTTCGTTGATTTTCACCGGTGTATCGAAGTGCATGCCCTGGTGGTAGAAGGACAGCTTGAACGGCGTCTTCTGGTCGGCCCACTCGGCTTTTTCGGTGCGGAAACGGATCTTCTGGTAGTCCGCGAACTTCATTTCGCGGAACTCGTTCGGCAGGTTGCTGCGCGGGGCCTCGAACTTCTGCCCGGCCAGCTCTTTAGCCTTGGCGGATACATCGTCCAGATTGAACGCCCAAAGCTGGCCGGCGCTGAGCAGGCACAGGAGCGCCGAGCCCGCTACCAGCGCGCTTCGCATGCGTTTGGCAGACATTCTTGCTGCATTACAGGGACTAACAATCACGAGCAACCCTCGCCGAAAACAGATCAAAAAACCAACGGCCAGCTATCTATGTGCCAGGTTGGCGAGCATTGTTCCGACTCCGCTGGGGCGAAATGATTCCCCAATCGGATCCGTCCAAGTCTCTACCTAAGTCAAAATGGATCAACGAACGCTGATCCCCATAGCGCGCGATTATCTAGTAGCCCGCGTGACAACGCATCAGGGGCAACAAAGTATTTATCGCGAAAATTCCCTGTTTTCAGTCGAAAAGCCCTTGAAATGATGTTTCAAGGGCTTTCATGTCTGTAACAGAAAGGTTACCGGGCCATCGTTGACCAGGTGCACCTGCATATCCGCGCCGAATCTACCTGATGCCACAGTGCCATGCACCTGTTTCGCTTTGCCCAATAGATAGTCGAACAGTTCCTCGCCCAGGGCCGGAGGGGCCGCGGTCGAGAAACTCGGGCGCAACCCGCTTCGGGTGTCGGCGGCGAGGGTGAACTGAGAGACCAGCAGCAGCCCGCCGCCCACGTCCGCCAAGGACAGGTTCATCTTGCCCTCGGCGTCACTGAATACCCGATAGTTAAGCAGCTTATGCAGAAGTTTGTCGGCGCTGGCCCGCGTGTCGTCGGGTTCGACGGCCACCAGCACCAGCAGCCCCTGGTCGATCGAGCCGACCGTCTCCCCCGCCACGTCGACCCGCGCGCCCTTCACGCGCTGCAGCAGCCCCTTCATGCTTCTTCGGGCGGCAGGTCGAGCAGGCGGCGCGCCATCTTGCTCGCCGCGCGCACCAGCGCATCGGTGATGCCCGGTTCCGACGCGGCGTGGCCGGCGTCGCGGATCACCTGCAGCTCGCTGTTCGGCCAGGCCTGGTGCAGCTCCCAGGCGTTGTCCAGCGGGCAGATCACGTCGTAGCGGCCGTGGATGATCACGCCCGGCAGGTGGGCGATCTTGCCCATGTCGCGGATCAGCTGGTTCGGTTCGAGGAAGGCGTTGTTGGTGAAGTAGTGGCATTCGATCCGGGCGATGGACAACGCGCGCTGCGGCTCGGAGAAGCGGTCGACCACCAGCGGGTTCGGCCGCAGGGTCGCGGTGCGCCCTTCCCAGATCGACCAGGCCTTGGCGGCGTGCATCTGGGCGATCTGGTCGTTGCCGGTCAGGCGCTTGTGGAAGGCGCCGAGCAGGTCGTCGCGCTCCTCCGGCGGGATCGGCGCGATGTAGTCCTGCCAGTAGTCGGGGAACAGGCGGCTGGCGCCGGCCTGGTAGAACCACTCGATTTCCTGCGGACGGCAGAGGAAGATCCCGCGCAGGATCAGCCCGTGCACCCGCTCCGGGTGGGTCTGGGCGTAGGCCAGCGCCAGGGTCGAGCCCCAGGAGCCGCCGAACAGCACCCATTTGTCGATGCCCAGGTGCTTGCGGATGCGCTCAAGGTCCTCGACCAGATCCCAGGTGGTGTTGTTCTCCAGGCTGGCGTGGGGGGTGGAGCGTCCGCAGCCGCGCTGGTCGAAGGTGACGATGCGGTACAGGTTCGGGTCGAAGTAGCGGCGGCTCTGGGCGTCGCAACCGGCGCCGGGGCCGCCGTGGATGAACACCACCGGCAGGCCTTCCGGCGAGCCGCTTTCATCGACGTACAGCGTGTGGGTTCCATCGACGGCCAGATCGTGCCGGGCATGGGGTTTGATCTGCGGAAACAAAGTCTGCATTGCGCGCTCCGTAAGGGGTCGAGGTCATCCCTGGGGGGACTTCTATTATTCTGCCGTCCGGCATCATAAACCCGATTCACGTCAATGAGCATGCCCGCTCGCAGTCACAATTTGTCAGCCATGAACCTCAGCAGGCTGTCGTACAGGCGGTCGACCTCGGGCACCCGTCCACGGCCGCGCAGGCAACCGTGCACCAGCCCTTCGCCATAGTGGAGGGCGGCCTCGCCGCCGGCGGCGGCCAGCCGTTCGGCGTAACGCACGCCGTCGTCGCGCAGCGGATCGAACTCGGCCACGGCGATCCAGGCCGGCGGCAAGCGGCCGAAGTCCTGCGCCAGGAGCGGCATGGCGCAGGCGTCGGGCTGCGGGGTGCCGCGCAGGTACAGCGCGTGGTAGCAGTCGACGTCGCTGCTGCTGAGCAGCGGCGCATCGGCGCATTCGCTGCGCGACGGCAGACGGTCATCGCCGCCGAGCCCCGGATAG
The DNA here is from genome assembly GCF_044749305.1 of Pseudomonas sp. NPDC089534. Classification (NCBI taxonomy): domain Bacteria; kingdom Pseudomonadati; phylum Pseudomonadota; class Gammaproteobacteria; order Pseudomonadales; family Pseudomonadaceae; genus Pseudomonas; species Pseudomonas sp. NPDC089534. The sequence continues at coordinate 7,061 of NZ_JBIVHR010000116.1, forward strand.
ATCAGCGCCTGGGCCACCGGCAGCGGCTCGCCGGCATCGCGCAGGGCCAGGCACAACGCGGCGGCGAGGTTGCCGCCGGCGCTGTCGCCGGCCACCAGCAGGCGCTGCGGATCCAGCGCCAGCCCGGCGCCGCGCAAGCCGCGCCAGACGCTCAGGCAATCGTCGAACCCGGCGGGGAACGGATGCTCCGGCGCCAGCCGGTAGTCCACCGCCACCACCCTCGCCCCCAACCGCATCGCCAGTTCGAAGCAGATGAAGTCGTGGGAGTCCAGGCCGCCGACCACCCATCCGCCGCCGTGCAGGTACAGCACGCACGGCCAGCCCTCGGCCGGCGGCGCGAGGGGCGGCAGGTAGGACCTGACCGGCACGCCGTTCAGCGGGAAGTCCTCCACCGCCAGCCCTTGCGGACGGGCCGGGGTGAACGCCCGGCACATGCTGTCGTAGGCCTTGCGCAGTCCGGTCAGGCTGGAGTCCTCTGCGGTATGGCTCAGGGTTTCGGCGACGAATGCGGCCATTTCGGCGGAAAGCGGATAAGTAGACATGTCACCTCGATTCGACGGTGTCCGTTGATTGTGGCGAGGGAGCTTGCTCCCGCTGGCCTGCGCAGCAGGCCCGTCCGTCAAGGGGCCGCTGCGCGCCCCAGCGGGAGCAAGCGCCTTCGCCACAAGGCATCAGTTTTTCAGGCTGGCCTGCACCGTGGCCGCACCGTCCTGGCCGTCGAAGCTGCTGACCCCCGCCAGCCAACGCTGCAAGTCCTCAGGATGTTCGCGCAGCCACTTCTTCGCCACTTCCTGGGGTGTCTTGCGTTCCATGATCGGCACCATCAGCTGGCTTTCCTGGGCGGCGGTGAAGGTCAGGTTCTCCAGCAACCGGTAGACGTTGGGGCAACGCTCGGCGTAGTCCGGGGACGTCACGCTCGACACGGTCGCGGCGCCTTCGTTGGGGCCGTAGACGTCTTCGCTGCCGGTCAGGTAGGTGATCTTCATGTTGATGTTCATCGGGTGCGGGGTCCAGCCGACGAACACCACGAATTCCTTGCGGTTCACCGCCCGCTGCACGGCGGCGAGCATGCCGGCCTCGCCGGACTCGACGATCTTGAAGTCCTTCAGGCCGAAGCGGTCGGTGTCGATCAGGGTCTTGATGGTGGTGTTGGCGCCGCTGCCGGGTTCGATGCCGTAGATCTTGCCGCCCAGCCGATCCTTGAATTTCGCGATGTCGGCGAAAGTCTTCAGGCCCGCCTCGGCGACGTAGTCCGGCACCGCCAGGGTGGCCTGGGCATCGGCCAGGCTCGGTTTGTCCATGACCTTGACCTGTTTGGCCGCCAGGAACGGCGCGATGTTATTGTCCATCGCCGGCTTCCAGTACCCCAGGAAGATGTCGAGGCGCTTGTCGCGGATGCCGGCGAAGATGATCTGCTGCACGGCGCTGGTCTGTTTGCTTTCGTAGCCCAGGCCGTTGAGCAGCACGTCGGCCATGCCGCTGGTGGCGATCACGTCGGTCCAGTTGACCACGCCCATCCGCACGGTTTTGCAGGAGGGGTCGTCATTGGCCAGGACAGGGGCGCTGAGCAGGGCACTGCTCGCGAGGATTAACGCACAACGAGTGAACAGTCTTTTCATGGGATCGTCTCGTGCGGCAGCGGTTTTATTGTCGGATCGGTGTCTTCATGCACCGTGGCCGAAACATTACGCAGCAGACGGGACGCAAAAGCGACCTGTGGCGACCGGGATTTGCACTGGGGCGACTGTCTTGCGGTGCCTGGCCGACGCCATCGCCAGCAGGCTGGCTCCCACAGGGCTCCCCGCAGAACCTTGTAGGAGCGAGCCTGCTCGCGAAAGCGGTGTGTCATTCAAACAGGATGTCGCCTGACACGACGCCTTCGCGAGCAGGCTCGCTCCCACAAGGATTTGGATCAGCCATCAAGCTGCGTAACGCCCCTGCGCCCAGCCCAGCAGGCCCTGCAGCAGTTCCTTGAGCACCGCCCGCGTCGGCTCCGCCAGGTCGGCGCGGTAGCGGAACGGTTCGAACTCTTCCATGTAGGTGCACTGGCCCAGCTCCAGCTGCACGGCATGGATGTGCTCGGCCGGGTTGCCGTAGTGGCGGGTGATGTGGCCGCCCTTGAAGCGTCCGTTGAGCACGTGGCTGTAGTCGCCGTGGCGGGCGCAGATGGCTTCCAGCTGCGTGGCCAGCTGCGGGTCGCAACTGGCGCCGTTGAAGGTGCCGAGGTTGAAGTCCGGCAGCTTGCCGTCGAACAGGTGCGGGATCACCGAGCGGATCGAGTGCGCATCGAACAGCAGCGCGTAGCCGAACTCGGCCTTCAGCCGCGCCAGCTCTTGCTGCAGGGTGCGGTGGTACGGCGTCCAGATCTGTTCCAGATAGGTCGCGCGCTCGTCTTTCGACGGCTCCAGCCCTTCCTGGAACAACGGGATGCCGTCGAACAGGGTGGCCGGGTACAGGCCGGTGGTCGCCCCCGCATACAGCGGCTTGTCGTCGGACGGCCGGTTGAGGTCGATGACGAACCGCGAATACTCGGCAGCCAACGTGCTGGCGCCCAGTTCCTGGGCGAAGTCGTACAGCTGGGGGATGTGCCAGTCGGTGTCCGGCAGGCTTTTCGCCGCCGGGATCAGCCCGGCCTCGACCGCCGGCGTCAGGCGCACGCCGGCATGGGGCATGCTGATCAGCAGCGGCACGCGGCCTTGTTTGAAGCTCAGAACCTTATCCACAACCGCTCTCCTACAGGCTTGATTCGACGCCGTGACGCACGACGCGTTTGTCCAGTTCGCCGCCCAGCCAGTAGGCCAGGTCCGCTGGCCGGTCGATTTGCCAGGCGACGAAATCCGCGACCTTGCCGACCTCCAGCGAGCCGTGGGTGGCGGCCATGCCCAGTGCCTGGGCCGCGTGGATCGTCGCACCGGCCAGGGCCTCTTCCGGGGTCATGCGGAAGCAGGTGCAGGCCATGTTCAGCATCAGGCGCAGCGACAGCGCCGGCGAGGTGCCGGGGTTGAGGTCGCTGGCGACGGCGATCTTCACCTTGTGCTTGCGCAGGGCGTCCATCGGCGGCAACTGGGTTTCGCGCAGGAAGTAGAACGCCCCCGGCAGCAATACCGCGACCGTGTCGGACTCGGCCATGGCGATGGCGTCCTCTTCGGTCATGAATTCCAGGTGATCGGCGGACAGCGCGCGGTAGCGCGCCGCCAGGCTGGAGCCGTGCAGCGACGACAACTGTTCGGCGTGCAGCTTCACCGGCAGGCCGAGCTTTTGCGCAGCGACGAAGACCCGCTCGACCTGCTCCGGCGAAAACGCCAGGTATTCGCAGAACGCGTCCACCGCGTCCACCAGCCCTTCGGCGGCCAGCGCGGGCAGCATCTCGGCGCAGATGTGGTCGATGTAGGCGTCGGCGCGGTCGGCGTATTCCGGCGGCAGCGCATGGGCGGCCAGGCAAGTGCTGCGCACGCTGATCGGCAGTTCGTCGGCCAGGCGCCGGATGACCCGCAGGATCTTGCGCTCGCTGGCCAGGTCCAGGCCGTAGCCGGACTTCATTTCGACCGTGGTCACGCCGTCGCGCATCAGGCTGCGCAGACGCTTGGCGGCGCTGGCGAACAGCTCGTCCTCGGACGCCTCGCGGGTGGCGCGCACGGTGCTGGCGATGCCGCCGCCCTGGGCGGCGATCTCGGCGTAGCTGACGCCTTGCAGGCGCTTCTCGAACTCGCCGCTGCGGTTGCCGCCGAACACGGTGTGGGTGTGGCAGTCGATCAGGCCGGGGGTGACCCACGCGCCCTGCAAGTCGTTGACCGCCGGGTATTCGCCCGCCGGCAATTGATGGCGCGGGCCGATCCACTCGATGAGCGCACCGGACGTCACGATCGCCGCGTCCTCGATGATCGAGTAGGCGCCCTGCGCCATGGTCGCGACGTGGCAGTGTTGCCAGAGGGTTTTCATCCCTTAGTCTCCACAGTATTCAAATTCGGATCGCCAGCAGGTTGGCTCCTAAAGGTGTTGCCTGCTGGCCTCTTCAGGTTTTGCACGGCCCCTTGTGGGAGCCAGCCTGCTGGCGATGAGGCCATCACAGGCTCGGCAGCAGTTGCGCCGGCACCAGCGCGCTCAGGCAGCGCGACGCCAGCAGCCCGGTCGCCGCATCGATGTCCGGCGCGAAGAAGCGGTCCTTCTCGTAGAACGGCACCTCGGCGCGCAGGGCCGCGCGGGCCTGCTCCAGCGCCGGCGAGCTTTTCAGGCCGTCGCGCAGGTCCAGCCCCTGGGCCGCCGCCAGCCATTCCACCGCGAGGATCCCCCGGGTGTTCTCGGCCATTTCCCACAGGCGCTTGCCGGCGGCCGGGGCCATCGACACGTGGTCTTCCTGGTTGGCGGAGGTCGGCAGGCTGTCCACCGAGTGCGGATGGGACAGCGCCTTGTTCTCGCTGGCCAGCGCCGCCGCCGTCACCTGGGCGATCATGAAACCGGAGTTCACCCCGCCGTTGGCCACCAGGAACGGCGGCAACTGCGACATGTGCTTGTCCATCATCAGCGAGATGCGCCGCTCGCTCAGGGAACCGATCTCGGCGATGGCCAGGGCCATGTTGTCGGCGGCCATGGCCACCGGCTCGGCGTGGAAGTTGCCGCCGGAGATCACGTCGCCCTCGGCGGCGAACACCAGCGGGTTGTCGGACACCGCGTTGGCTTCGACCGCCAGCACCTCGGCGGCCTGGCGGAACTGGGTCAGGCACGCGCCCATGACCTGCGGCTGGCAGCGCAGGGAGTACGGGTCCTGCACCTTCTCGCAGTTCTGGTGCGAATCGGACACCTCGCTGCGCTCGCCCAGCAGGTGGCGGTAGGCGGCAGCGGCGTCGATCTGGCCTTTCTGGCCACGGGCCGCGTGAATGCGCGCATCGAACGGCGAACGCGAGCCGAGCACCGCCTCGACGGTCAGGCCGCCCACGGCCAGCGCGCCGGCGAACAGGTCTTCGCCCTCGAACAGGCCGCGCAGGGCGAACGCGGTGGACACCTGGGTGCCGTTGAGCAGCGCCAGGCCCTCCTTCGCCGCCAGGGTCAGCGGCTTGAGGCCGGCGACCTTCAGCGCCTCGACGGCCGGCAGCCATTCGCCCTTGTGGCGCGCCTTGCCCTCGCCCAGCAGCACCAGCGACATGTGCGCCAGCGGCGCGAGGTCGCCGGAGGCGCCGACCGAGCCCTTGAGCGGGATGTGCGGGTAGACCTCGGCGTTGACCAGCGCGATCAGCGCGTCGATCACCTGCCGGCGGATGCCGGAGAAGCCGCGGCTGAGGCTGTTGACCTTGAGCACCATGATCAGGCGGCACAGCGCGTCGCTGACCGGCTCGCCGACGCCGGCGGCGTGGGAGAGCACCAGGGAGCGCTGCAGGTTCTCAAGGTCCGCGCTGGCGATGCGGGTCGAGGCCAGCAGGCCGAAGCCGGTGTTGATGCCGTAGGCGGTGCGGTTCTCGGCGATGATCCGCTCGACGCAGGCGACGCTGGCGTCGATCTGCGCCGAGGCGCTGTCGTCGAGGGTCAGCGTGACCGGGTTCTGGTAGACGTCACGCAGTTGGGCCAGGGTGAGTTGGCCGGGGGTCAGGTTCAGCGCGGTCATGCTTGTGCTCCTTTTGAGAGGTTCTTGTTCATTCACCAGACGCTCCGGAGAGATCCGTTGTCCGTCGCTTCCCGCCTTGTGGGCGGGCTGGCGCCTTGGCACGCTGGTTTGCAGGGGGAATCAGTTCACGTCGGGCAAGGCCTTGCGCAACAGCTCCGGGTCCTTCAGCACGCCGGCCGCACGGGCGATGTCCGGCGCCAGCCAGCGGTCCTGGTCATAGGCCGGCACGTGCTCGCGCAGCAACCGCCACGCCTTGCCGGTGCCGGCGCCGAAGCGCTGGCCTTGCAGGAACTCGAAGGCCTGGGCCGCCAGCAGGTACTCGATGGCGAGGATCTGCGTGCAGTTCTCCAGCGCGCGGTGCAGCTTGAGCGCGGCATTGGTGCCCATGCTCAGGTGGTCTTCCTGAAGGCCCGAGGTCACATAGTTGTCGAGCACCGCCGGTTGCGCCAACTGACGGTTCTCCGCGCACAGCGAAGCGGCGACGTACTGCACGATCATCATTCCGGAGTTCACCCCCGGATTCGCCACCAGGAACGCCGGCAGGCCGCTGACGTGCGGGTTGACCAGGCGATCCAGGCGCCGCTCGGCGATCGAGCCGACCTCGGCCATGGCGATGGCCAGCAGGTCCGCCGCCAGCGCCACCGACTGCCCGTGCGGGTTGGCCTGGGACATCACCCGGAAGTCGTCCGGCGTGCCCAGCAGCAACGGGTTGTCGGTGCAGCCGTTGAGCTCGGTCTCCACCTGGCGGACCGCGTGCGCCAGTTGATCGCGCGCCGCGCCGTGCACCTGGGGAATCGAACGGATGCTCAAGGCGTCCTGGGTGCGGATGCCCTTGCTCGACGCGATCACTTCGCTGCCGTCGAGCAGCGCCCGCAGGTTGACGCCCACCTGCTGCATGCCGGGGTGCGGCTTGAGCGCGATGATCTCGGCGTCGAACGCGGCGATCTGGCCGCGCTGGGCCTCGAAGCTCATGGCGCCGATCACGTCGGCCCACTGCACCAGACGCGTGGCGTCGGCGATGGCCAAGCAGCTCAGGCCGGTCATGCACGGCGTGCCGTTGACCAGGCACAGCCCGTCCTTCGCCCCCAGCTGCACCGGTTGCAGGCCCTCTTCGGCCAGCGCCTGCTGCGCGGCGACGATCTGCCCGCGGTAGCTGACGCTGCCCACGCCCAGCAGCGCGATGCCGATGTGGGCCATGTGGGTCAGGTAACCCACCGAGCCCTGGGACGGCACCTGCGGGGTGATGCCGCGGTTGAGCAGCGCCAGCAGCGCTTCGACCACCCGGCGGTGCACGCCGGACTTGCCCTGGCTGAAGTTGCGGATGGCCGCGCACAGGATCGCCCGCGTCTGCTCGTCGGCCAGCACCGGGCCGACGCCGCATGCATGGCTGAGCAACGTGTTGCGCGACAGCTGGCTGAGCTGTTCGTCCTTGAGCGACACGTTGCACAGCGCACCGAGGCCGGTGTTCACGCCATAGGCGCGTTCGCCGCTTTCGACGATGCGCTGGACGATGGCCTGGGCGTTCTCGATGCGTGCCCAGGCGCTGGCCGACAACTCGAGCGGCGCACCGTGACGGGCCACGGCGACCACATCCTGCCAACGCATCGGGGCGTCGGCGATAACGATTTTTTCAGCCTGGGACATCTGAAACCTCATACCAATTCTGTCGATGGATCAGCCTGTGGCGAGGGAGCTTGCTCCCGCTGGCCTGCACCGCAGGCCCATCGCATCGAGGGCCGCTTCGCGCCCCAGCGAGAGCAAGCTCCCTCGCCACAACGGCAGTCTTGCCCTGAATCTACTCAAACCACCGCCGCCCGCCGCTGCACGAAGCGGTCCACGTATTCGTCCGCCGGCGAGTGCAGGATCTCCTTCGGCGTGCCGACCTGGATCAGGCGGCCGTCCTTGAGGATCGCGATGCGGTTGCCGATGCGCACGGCCTCGTCGAGGTCGTGGGTGATGAACACGATGGTCTTGTGCAGGGTCTTCTGCAGCTCCAGCAACTGATCCTGCATCTCGGCGCGGATCAGCGGATCGAGGGCGCTGAACGCCTCGTCCATCAGGATGATGTCAGTGTCCGCCGCCAGGGCCCGGGCCAGGCCGACGCGCTGGCGCATGCCGCCGGAGAGCTGGTGCGGGTATTTGTTTTCGTAGCCCTTGAGGCCCACGGTGTTGATCCAGTGCAGCGCGCGCTCGGTGCACAGCTGCTTGCTTTCGCCGCGCACCTTCAGGCCGTAGGCGACGTTGTCCAGCACGCTCTTGTGCGGCAGCAGGCCGAAGCTCTGGAACACCATGCTGATCTTGTGCCGGCGGAATTCGCGCAGGGCGTCCATGTCGTACTGCAGGATGTCCACGCCGTCCACCAGGATCGCGCCGCTGGTCGGGTCGATCAGGCGGTTGAAGTGGCGCACCAGCGTGGACTTGCCGGAACCGGACAGCCCCATGATCACGAAGATCTCGCCGGTGCCGATGCTCAGGGACAGGTCGTTGACCCCGACCACGCAACCGGTCTCGTTGAGCACCTGCTCCTTGGTCTTGCCCTGGCCGACCATGGACAGGGCGTCCTTGGCGCGGTTGCCGAAAATCTTGAAGACGTTCTTGACTTCGATCTTGCTCACGGTTGCGTTGCTCATTTGCTCACCTCATGCCGCGCACGACCGTAGGCCTGGGTAATGCGGTCGATGACCACAGCGAGAATCACGATGGCCAGACCGGCTTCGAGGCCGCGTCCGACGTTGAGGGTCTGGATGCCCACCAGCACGTCTTCGCCCAGGCCCCGGGCGCCGATCATCGAGGCGATCACCACCATCGACAGGGCCATCATCGTGGTCTGGTTGATCCCGGCCATGATGCTCGGCAGGGCCAGCGGCAGCTGCACGCCGAACAGTTGCTGCCAACGGTTGGCGCCGAAGGCGTTGATCGCCTCCATCACCTCGCCGTCGACCTGGCGGATGCCAAGGTCAGTCAGGCGGATCAGCGGCGGCGCGGCGTAGATCACGGTGGCGAAGATCGCCGGCACCTTGCCCAGGCCGAACAGCATCAGCACCGGGATCAGGTACACGAAGCTGGGCATGGTCTGCATGATGTCGAGCAGCGGCATCAGCACCGACCGCAGGCGGTCGCTGCGCGCCGAGAGGATCCCCAGCGGCACGCCGATCAGCACCGAGATCAGCGTCGCCACCAGCATCAGCGCCAGGGTCTGCATGAGCTTGTCCCACAGGCCGACGGCGCCGACCAGGAACAGCAGGCCGACGATCACGCCGGTGGTGACCAGCTTGCGGGTGGCGTGCCAGGCGATGCCGGCGACGATGGCCAGCATCAGCCACCACGGCACGGCGCGCAGCAGGCCCTCAAGGTTGACGATGGCCCACAGCAGGGTGTCGGAGATGTGGCGGAACACGTCGCCGTAGTTGGTGACCAGTTTGTCGACCCAACCGTTGACCCAGTCGGCGATGGCCACCACTTGCAGGCTGGCGTCGAGCCAGTCCAGCGCCACGCGG
>NZ_JBIVHR010000117.1:0-15905 GCF_044749305.1 Pseudomonas sp. NPDC089534
ACCGCGGGCGATGCGGTTGGCGCCGATGGCGATGCCCACCGGCACGGCGGTCAGGGATTCGAGGATCACGCCTTCGCTCAACCAGCCGTTCTGGATCGCCGCCATGTGCATGGCGTATTCGCCGCTGACCTGATAGACGAAGGTCGGCACCTTGAAGGCATCCTTCACCCGGAACAGGATGTCCAGGTACGGCATGCCCGGCTTGACCATCACCATGTCCGCGCCTTCAGACAAGTCGGCGCCCACTTCGTGCAGGGCTTCGTCGCTGTTGGCCGGATCCATCTGATAGGAGGCCTTGTCGGCCTTGCCCAAGTTCGCCGCCGAGCCCACCGCGTCGCGGAACGGGCCGTAATAGGCGCTGGCGTACTTGGCCGAGTAGGCCATGATGCGCACGTTGACGTGACCGGCCACTTCCAGGGCCTCGCGGATCGCCTGGATGCGCCCGTCCATCATGTCCGACGGGGCCACCACCTGGGCGCCGGCCTCGGCGTGGGACAACGCCTGCTTGACCAGCGCGTCGACGGTGATGTCGTTCTGCACGTAGCCGCTTTCATCGAGGATGCCGTCCTGGCCGTGGGTGGTGAACGGGTCCAGGGCGACGTCGGTGATCACGCCCAGTTCCGGGAACCGCGCCCGCAGGGCACGGGTGGCGCGCTGGGCGATGCCCTCGGGGTTCCAGGCTTCGGCGGCGTCGAGGGACTTGAGCCCCGACGGGGTGACCGGGAACAGCGCCAGCGCCGGAATGCCCAGCTCGACCCACTTGGCCGCCTCTTCCAGCAGCAGGTCGATGGTCAGGCGCTCCACGCCCGGCATCGAGGCCACGGCTTCGCGGCGGTTCTCGCCGTCGAGCACGAACACCGGCAGGATCAGGTCGTCGACCGTCAGCACGTTTTCACGCACCAGCCGACGGGAAAAACCGTCACGGCGGTTGCGGCGCAGGCGGGTGGCTGGGAACAAGCGGTTGGCAGGGGTAAAGCTCACGGCAGACTCCTGAGCCCGCGCTGACGGGCGAGCGTGACAGTTATAAGCGGCCATTATGACGGTCGTATTACAGTTATGTGCACCCCTGTGACAGGTAGTCGCATTCCATTGTCCGTGTAGGAAATGTTCACGTCGAGACACATTTCGACACTTTCCTGAATGTGTCCGAAGGGTTAGGCTGCGCGTTCATTTCGCCAGCACCCAGACAATGCTCCAACAATTCCTGCATGACTTCGGCTACTTCGCCTTGTTTCTAGGCACGTTCTTCGAAGGCGAAACCATCCTGGTGCTCGCGGGGTTCCTCGCGTTCCGTGGCTACATGGACATCAACCTGGTGGTGGTCGTGGCGTTCTTCGGCAGCTACGCCGGCGACCAGCTGTGGTACTTCCTGGGCCGCAAGCACGGGCGCAAGCTGCTGGCGCGCAAGCCGCGCTGGCAGATGATGGGCGACCGGGCGCTGGAGCACATCCGCAAGCATCCGGACATCTGGGTGCTGAGCTTCCGCTTCGTCTACGGCCTGCGCACGGTGATGCCGGTGGCGATCGGCCTGTCGGGCTATCCGCCGGGACGCTACCTGCTGCTCAACGGCATCGGCGCGGCCATCTGGGCCGCCGCGCTGGCCGCCGCCGCGTATCATTTCGGCGCCGTGCTCGAAGGCATGCTCGGCAGCATCAAGAAGTACGAACTGTGGGTGCTGGGCGGCCTGCTGGTGCTGGGCCTGCTGCTGTGGCTGCGCCGGCGCTTCAAGAACGCGCGGCTGGCCAAGCAGGTCTACGAAGACGAGCAGGCCGCCAAGGCCGAACGTCGCAAGGCCGAACTGGCCAGCGCCGCCGAGCCTAAGACGCCAGCCGAGTGAGTCGCTGACGGCAGCAGTACAGGCCGATGCCGCTGAGCAAGGTGTAACTGAGCAGGCCGATCCACGCCACCGGGCTGGCCGGCCACAGCCCGACCAGCGGCGCCAGCCACACCAGCGGCAGGTTCGAGGCCAGCCGCAGCAGCTCCACCCTCAACGCCCACGGGCGATTCTCCAGGGCCGTGCCCAACGCGAACAACCCCAGCGCCACCGCACCCCAGCCGAGCACCAGCGCACCGGCGGGCAGGCTGTGCTCCAGGTTCATCAGGTAGCTGCCCAGCGCGATGTAGACGCCGAACTGCAGCACCACGTACCACTGCTGGCGACCGTCCAGCGGCACCTCGAACTTGCGGAACTGGCTCAGGTCCGGCTTGCTCATCGGGTACTTCGCCGCCACGTCCGCCGGGCGCCAGCCGGTGCGCATGAACCAGATCCGCAGCTTGTCCCATTTGCTCCGGGTGCGACGCGCGTCGTCCCACAGCTGTGCGTAGAACTGCAGGTTGGCCCACAGCGGGTTCCAGCTCGCCAGCGGCGTGGTCACGCCGAAAATCACCGGTTCGTTGTCGTCCTCTTCCTGGAACGAGCCGAACAGCCTGTCCCATAGGATGAACACCCCGCCGTAGTTGCGGTCCATATAGAGAGCGTTCTGCGCATGGTGGGCCCGATGGTTGGACGGCGTGACGAAGAACCATTCGAACCAGCCAAGCTTAGGGATGTGCCGGGTGTGCACCCAGAACTGGTACAGCAGGTTCAGCGCCGCCACGCTGACGAACACCGGCAGCGGCACCCCGGCCAGCGCCATCGGCAGGTAGAAGATCCAGCTCAGCAGGAACCCGGTGCTGGTCTGGCGCAGCGCCGTGGAGAGGTTGTAGTCCTCGCTCTGGTGATGCACCGAATGGGCGGCCCACAGGATGTTGCGCTCATGGCCCATGCGGTGCAGCCAGTAGTAGCAGAAGTCATAGGACACGAAGGCGAACACCCAGACCCAGACGCTGTCGGCCGGCAGCCGCAGCAACGCCAGGTGATCCAGGGCGAACGCATAGGTCACCAGCCCCACGCCTTTGGTCAACAGGCCGGTGGTGGTCGACAGCACGCCGGTGCTGATGCTGTTCACCGCATCGGCCAGACGGTAGTTGCTCACCCCGCGCCAGCGGTCGGCGACGAGCTCCGCGGCGATCAGCACAAAGAAGAACGGCACCGCATACAGAATGAAATCCATGACGCGCCCTGATCGTGATCTTTGAGGACAGATCCTAGGTGTAGCCGCGAATTATCCCTATGGCAACGAGTGACAAATTAGTGGACATTTAACGCCAAGAATCTGGAGAGAGCCCCATGAGCAAAAAAATCGTAGTGATCCTGTCCGGCTGCGGCGTGTACGACGGCGCCGAGATCCACGAAAGCGTCATCACCCTGCTGCGCCTCGACCAGCGCGGCGCCCAGGTGCAGTGCTTCGCCCCGAACATCGCGCAACTGCATGTGATCAACCACCTGACCGGCGAAGAGATGCCCGAATCGCGCAACGTGCTGGTGGAATCGGCGCGCATCGCCCGCGGCGACGTCAAGGACCTGCGCGAGGCCGACGTCGAGGACTTCGACGCGCTGATCGTGCCCGGCGGTTTCGGCGCGGCGAAGAACCTCTCCAACTTTGCCGTCGAAGGGCCCGGCTGCACCGTGCAGCCCGAGGTGCTGGCCCTGGCCGAAGCCTTTGCCGAAGCGGGCAAGCCGGTGGGGCTGATCTGCATCTCGCCGGCGCTGGCGGCGAAGATCTACGGCCCGGGCGTGACCTGCACCATCGGCAACGACGCCGCCACTGCCGCCGCCATCGGCAAGATGGGCGCCACCCACGAGGACTGCGCGGTGACCGACATCATCGAGGACAAGGCCCGCAAGCTGGTGAGCACCCCGGCCTACATGCTCGCGCAGTCCATCGGCGAGGCGGCCTCGGGGATCAACAAGCTGGTCGACCGGGTGCTGGAACTGACCCACGAAAACGACGCCTGACCGCAAGCCGGGGGAGCCCTGTGGCGAGGGAGCTTGCTCCCGCTGAGGCACGGAGCGGCTCCCGGCCCTGAAGCGGGGGACTGCTGCGCAGTCCGACGGGAGCAAGCTCCCTCGCCGCCATTCCTTCTGCGGTCAGGCCGTCGCCCGCCGCTTCTCCGCCACCCGGCTGCGGCCGTAGAGGATGATGATCGCCGCGATCGCCACGGCCTGGGCCGTCAGCGAGTAGGCGTCGGCATGGATCCCCAGCCAGTCGAACTCGAAGAACGCCACCGGCCGGGTGCCGAAGATCCCCGCCTCCTGCAACGCCTTCACGCCATGCCCGGCGAACACCACCGACAGCGCGCACAGCAGGCCGGCGTTGATGCTGAAGAACAGCGCCAGCGGCAGTTTCGCCGAGCCGCGCAGGATCACCCACGCCAGGCCGACCAGCAGCACCAGCGCCGTGGCGCCGCCCGCCAGCACGGCGTCATGCCCGGCGGGGCCGGCCTGCAGCCACAGGGTTTCGTAGAACAGGATCACTTCGAACAGCTCGCGGTACACCGAGAAGAACGCCAGCACCGCGAAGCCGAAACGCCCGCCACCGCCCACCAGGCTCTGCTTGATGTAGTCCTGCCAGGCCGCCGCGTGCCGGCGGTCATGCATCCACACCCCGAGCCACAGCACCATGACGCTGGCGAACAGTGCCGTGGCGCCTTCGAGCAGTTCACGCTGGGAGCCGCTGACGTCGATCACGTACGCCGCCAGCGCCCAGGTGCCGAGGCCGGCCAGCAAGGCCAGGCCCCAGCCGGCGTTGACGCTGCGCACCGCCGACTGCTGGCCGGTGTTGCGCAGGAACGCGAGGATCGCCGCCAGCACCAGAATCGCTTCCAGCCCTTCGCGCAGCAGGATCAGCAACCCGGAGATGTAGCTCAGCGACCAGCTCAGGCCATCGCTGCCCAGCAGGCCGGCGGATTCCTTGAGCTTGGCCTTGGCCGCGTCCAGGCGCTGTTCGGCCTGGGCCACCGGCAAACCGTCCTGCAGGGACTGCCGATAGGCCATCAGGGACTTTTCGGTGTCCTTGCGCACGTTGGCGTCGACGTTGTCCAGGGAGCTTTCGACCAGTTCGAAGCCTTCGAGATAGGCGGCCACCGACAGGTCGTAGGCCTGGTCGCGCTCGCCGGCGCGGTAGGCGGCGAGGCTCTTGTCCAGGGTCGCGGCGGTGTAGTCGAGCAACTGCGCCGGGCCGCGCTTGACCTGCGGCGGCTGCGCCCGCTGCGCGCGGAAGACCGCAGCGGCCTGCGGGCCTTCGGCCGCCTGCACTTCTGCCGGGGTCTGACGGGCCAGGTCGGCGATGTTGTAGGTCTTTTCGGATTTCGGTGCGGCCGAATCGGCGCTGAACTGGGCGATGTAGGTCGCCAGATCCCAGCGCTGACGGTCGTCGAGCTGGTCGGCGAAGGCCGGCATGTCGGTGCCTTCGACGCCTTGGCCGAGGGTGCTGTAGATCGCGTACAGGCTCAGGCGATCCATGCGTGCGGCATCGCGCAGGTTGGCCGGGGCCGGCGTCAGGCCGACACCGGCCGGGCCGTCGCCGGCACCGGTTTCGCCGTGGCAGACCGAACAGTGCTGGGCGTAGAGCGGCGCGCCGCGGGTCGGATCGGGGGTGATCACCGGCGCCTGGCTGACCTCGTAGGCCACCGCCAGCTTCGCCCCCAGTTGCCGGGCCTGGCGGGCGACGTCCGCGCCGTCCTGCTTGGCCGCGATGGCCGCACGCAGAGCGCTGACGCCCTGCTCCAGCCCGGCCTTCTCGGGCTTGGCCGGCATGGCTGCGATCAGCCCTTGCAGTACCTGGGTGAACTCCAGCTGCTCACGGTATTCCGCGTCGTCGATGACCTTGCCGGCCGCCACCGTCGGCGGGTAGTCGGCGCTGATGTAATCGAGCAGGTGCAGCGCCTGCGGCGCGCCTTCCACGGTATCGGCCAGCAGGTCGAAGCTGCCCAGCACGCAAAACGGGAACACCAGCCAGGCCAGGAATCGGGACGCGGCAGTCATGAATGAGTCTCAAGTGGAAATGCGAAGTTACATATTGTTCACGTCGAACGCGTTTCCCTCAAGCTTTCTTGCCGATGCAAAGCACATGGCCAGCACCCGTCCCTATAATGCGCCACCCCGACACTCAAGGAAGAACCGTTTCCCATGCGCCACTGCCTGCTGCTTCCCTTGTTGTTCAGCCTTCTCGCGCAACTGGGCGGGTGCGCCGCCTACCGCAACTACGACCTGGAAATGCAGCAGACCAACGACCAGTTGATGATGGGCAACCTCGACAATGCGCTGTACCTGATCGAGCGGAACAATCCGTGGGAAGACAAGGATCTGCTCTATTACTTCGAGAAAGGCGCCGTCCTCAGCCTCGGCAATGCCCTGCCGGAGAGCCAGGCGACCTGGCGCAGCGCCGACCAGATGATTTTCCGTCGCGAAGAAGCGGTGCCGTCCGCCCCGGTGAAGCTGCTCAACCGCTTCTACAAGGAAATGGGCATGATGCTGGTCAACGACAAGCTGCAGCGCTACGACGGCTACGATTACGAAAAGGTCATGCTGACCACCCAGATGGCCCTCAACCAACTGGCGATGAATGACTTCGACGGTGCGCGGGCCGACATCAAGAAGACCCACGAGCGCGAAACGCTGATCGCCAGCCAGCGCGAACGGCAGTACGAAGAGGTCGAGAACCAGGCCAAGGCCCAGGGCACCCGCCTCCACTACAAGGACCTGCAAGGCTATCCGGTGACCACCCTGGAGGCGCCGGCGGTCATTGAGCTTAAAAACGGCTATCAGAGCGCGTTCAGCCATTACCTGGCCGGGTTCACCTATGAGGCCTTGGGAGAACGGGCCCTGGCCGCGCCGGGCTATCGGCAGGCGATCGAACTGCGGCCCAACCTTCCGTTTCTCGAACAGGCGCTGCGCAACCTCGACAGACCGCCGGCCAAGGCCGACGAAAGCGATGTCCTGATTGTCGTGCAGAGCGGCCTGGCGCCCGCCCGGGCTTCCGTCACCGTGCCGATCCCCGTGCGGCTCAACGAAAACCTGGTCATCGTCGCACCGATCTCGTTTCCGGTGATGATCCCGGACGCGGTCACGCCCAAGTTCGATCACCTCACGGTGGATGGCCGCAAACGCTCGCTGGCCCAGGTCAACAGCGTCACCGACATGGCGGTGCGCACCTTGCGCGACGACATGCCGGCGATCATTTCCGCCGCCATGTTCCGCGCCAACATGGCCGCGATCGGGCAGGCCAACGAAAACGAGCGCAACCCGGCCAAGGCCTCGCTGACGGTGACCGCCAAGGATCCGTTCGAGGAAGCCGACACCCGTACCTGGCGCACGCTGCCGGACAAGACCCTGGTGGCGCGCCTGCGCCTGAAAAAGGGCGAGCACACCCTCGTCCTGCCCAACGCCAAGCGCACGCCGCCGATCAAGGTGCGCATCGACCAGGACCATCAGGTCATCAACCTAAGGGCGTTCGGCGACCTGGCGCTCATCGTCGGCGCCGCCTATGTCCCGCCTCCGGCACCTGTATCGAGCACGAAACAAGTAATGGCACCGAACTAACCAGTGAAATTAAAAAGCTATTACATAGCCAGCACCGCCCGCCTATAATGCCGCGCCCTCGCTATCGCGAAACGGCATTAAAGCTCCTCTTTTGATGAGGAATCGGCAGGACGCCAACACCCCTGCCGATCGGTCCCTGCAGCCCGACCCGCACCGGGGCTGTCGCCACTCATGGAAGAAGTACCCCCATGGCATTCCGCGCTCCCACCCTGCTCGCGCTCAGCGCCGTCACCCTGCTGTCCGGCTGCTCGGCGTTTCGCAACTACGATTCCGAACTGGCCCAGACCAACCAGCAACTGGCCACCGGCAACATCGACGCCGCCCTGACCCTGCTGGAAAAGAACAACACAGGCCCCGACAAGGACCTGCTCTACTACTTCGAGAAAGGCGAGCTGCTGCGCGCCAAGGGCGACCTGTCCGGCAGCCAGGGCGCCTGGACCGCCGCCGACCAGGTGGTGGGCAAGTGGGAAGACTCGGTCAAGCTCGACACCGACAAGTACCTGGCCCAGTTCGGCAGCTTCCTGGTCAACGACAAGGTGCGCCGCTACGAAGGCTACGACTACGAAAAGGTCATGCTGACCACCCAGATGGCCCTCAACCTGCTGGCGGTCAACGATTTCGACGGCGCCCGCACCGCGATCAAGAAGACCCACGAGCGCGAAGCGGTGATCGCCGAGCTGCGCGACAAGGAATACCTCAAGAGCGAAGAAGAGGCCGAGAAGGAAGGCATCAAGACCCAGTACAAGGACCTGCAGGGCTACCCGGTCGCCAGCCTCGACGCGCCGGAAGTGGTCGGCCTGAAAAACAGCTACCAGAGTGCGTTCAGCCATTACCTGGCCGGCTTCGTCTATGAAGCGCTGGGCGAGAAGGACCTGGCCGCGCCGGGCTACCGCAAGGCCGCCGAACTGCGTCCGAACACCCCGCTGCTGGAACAGGCGCTGGTCAACCTCGACAAGCCGGCCAAGTCCGACGACAGCGACATCCTGATCGTGGTGCAGAGCGGCCTGGCGCCGGCCCGCGATTCGATCCGCATCCCGCTGCCGCTGCCGATCGACAACAACCTGGTGATCACCCCGCTGTCGTTCCCGATCATCAAGCCGGACACCTCCACCGCCCCTGTCGCGCAGATCGGCGTGGACGGCCGGCAACTGGACCTGACCGCCCTCAACAGCACCACCGCCATGTCCCGCCGCGCCCTGCGCGACGACATGCCGGGGATCATCCTGCGCACCAGCGTGCGCGCGATCACCAAGGGCGTTGCGCAGAAGAAGCTGAACCAGACCAACCCGCTGGCGGGCCTGGCGGTGGGCGTCACTTCAGCGGTGCTCGAAGGTGCCGATACCCGTACATGGCGCACCCTGCCGGACACCACCCAAGTGGTGCGCCTGCGCCTGAACAAGGGTGAGCACCAGCTGACCCTGCCAAGCGTGGCCGGCGGCTCGCAGGTCAAGGTCACCGTCGATCAGCGCTATCAGGTCATCACCCTGCGCGCCGTGGGCAACCAGGTGTTCGCCGCCGGCAACGCCGCCCACGTGATCCCGAGCGCCAACGCCACCGCCGTGGCCAGCCTCAAACAACCTTAAGAACGGAGTCTTTGCATGCGTTTCAAACTCTTCGCCGTCGCCGCCCTCGCCCTGTTGGCGAGCGGCTGCGCCACCCCGCCGCCACCGGAGCCGGGCAGCGCCGCGAGCAAGGTCGTGGCCATGGGCCCGCAGAAGCACATCGTGGTCGGCGCCATGCGCGTGGCCCGCGAGAACGGCTTCATGACCGTCAACGTGCAGTTGAGCAACACCCTCAACAGCAACAAGACGTTCTACTACCGCTTCGCCTGGCTCGGCCCTGAAGGCTTCCCGGTCGCCGAAGAAGAAGTCTGGAAAAGCCAGATGATGTACGGCGCCCAGACCAGCTTCATCCAGGCCATCGCCCCGACGCCCAAGGCCGTGGACTTCCGCCTGGAACTCAAGACGCCTTAAGCCCGACACCCCATTCCCGATTTAGAGAGCATTCCCATGTTTGCACGCTTTTCCTGCATCGCCGTCCTCGCCCTGCTGGCCACCGGCTGCGCCAACACCTCGCCGACCCTGGGCAGCAAGAACATCAGCTACGGCGACACCAAGGCCGTCGAGACCGTGACCAACGAATTCGGCTCCACCGACCTGCAGATGATCGCCGAATCGATGACCCGCTCCCTGGCCCAGTCCGGCATCCTGCAGGGCCGTCCTGTGGTCCAGGTCTACGACGTGAAGAACAAGACCAGCGAGTACATCGACACCCGCGAGATCACCACCAGCATCAAGACCCAGCTGATGAAGTCCGGCACCGCCCGCTTCGCCAGCGACAACACCGCGATGCAGAGCCAGGTCGACCAGCTCAAGCTGCAGAACCAGAGCGGCCTGTACAAGAAGAGCACCGTGGCCAAGACCGGCAACATGATCGCCGCCAAGTACCGCCTGGAAGGCTCGATCAGCTCGATCGTCAAGCGCAGCAGCGACTACAAGGACGTCTTCTACAAATTCAGCCTGCAACTGATCGACGTCGAAAGCGGTCTGGCCGAGTGGATGGACGAAAAAGAGATCCGCAAAACCACGGAGCGTTAACCGATGCGCGCATGGATTGGCATGATGGCCCTGGCTTGCGCGTTCGGCGCGCAGGCGGCCCCGAAAGTCGCGGTGACGGACCTGGCGTACCAGGAGCGTGTGGAGCAGTACATCCACATCGTTTCGGCCCAGAACAACTACCGCGAGGGTTACTACAGTTCCAGCGGTTCTTCGAACTACAACGAACTGGAAGCCAGCACCAGCTACATCGAGCAGGGCGAGCTGCGCAAGTTCACCGGCGACATCAAGGGTGAGATCCTGCGCACCGGCATGTTCCAGCTGGTGCAGGGCACGCCGTACACCGCGTCGTCCAAGGGCGACGTCTACGACGTCATCAAGCGGATCAAGGCCGGGAACTTCAAGGGCGCCGACTACGTGCTGTTCGGCACCGTGTCGGACATCGACTTCACCCAGGACATGAACGAGCTGGCCCACACCGACAGCTACTCGGCCGTGCTGGGCCTGACGCTGGTGGCGGACTTCAGCCTGATCAACACCAAGACCTACGAGATCACCTCGGCCTTCACGGCGATGGGCGAAGCGCAGGACACCAAACTGGTGAACGGCCGCGACATCAAGATCTCGCTGAACCGCCCGCGGGTGGTGCGTGACGTGTCCAAGGCGCTGGGCGAGGACGTGGCCGGGCAACTGAGCATGCAGCTCGGCGGCGGCGGTTACGAGCAGCCGCGCGAGCCGCAGCAGCGCAACAACCTGCCGCGCGACACGGCGCCGGTGATCCTGAAGTGACGCTTCAGTAGCGCCGGGGATCCTGTGGCGAGGGCGCTCGTCGAGCCGTGGCACGCAGCCCGGCGCGAGCAAGCTCGCTCGCCACAGGTGAATCCGAGCCAACAAAAAGGCGACCTGAACAGGTCGCCTTTTTTTGTGGCCGCAGGATTCAGGCGGCGGCTTTGCGCAACGTCGCCATGAACGCCGCCGCACCGATGAACAGCCCGGCGAAGGTACGGTTCATGCGTTTCTGCTGCTTGGGCGTGCGCAGCAGGCGCAGCACCTTCGAGGCCAGGCCGGTGTAGCCGGCCATGACGATCAGGTCGACGCAGATCATGGTCACGCCGATCACCAGGTACTGGATCAGCAGCGGCGCGTGCGGGTCGATGAACTGCGGCAGCACCGCCAGCATGAACACCAGGGCCTTGGGGTTGCTGATGTTCACCAGGAACCCGCGGAACACCAGCGCCATCGGCTTGCCGATCGGCCGCACGGCGGCGTCGTCGCTCATGTCGCTGGGCAGCGCACGCCATTGCTTGACCGCCAGGTAGACCAGGTAGGCCACACCGAACCATTTGATCGCGTAGAACGCCGTGGCCGAGGCCGTCAGGATCGCGCCGACGCCGGCGCCGACGATCGCGATCTGCAGGGCCAGCCCCAGTTGCAGGCCGAGGGCGTTCCAGTAACCGCGCCAGAAACCGTACTGCAGACCGCTGGACATCGACGCGATCGCGCCGGCGCCCGGAGACAGGCTGATCACCCAACAGGCGGCGAAGAACGCCAGCCATGTTTGAAACTCCATCGCACACCTCGACTCAGACTCGTGACAGACGTCCAAGCTAATGCGGATCCGGGCGGATGACCACCGATTTTTTGCAGGATGTTGCAGCTTGCCGACCAACGTTTACGGGCCGACGGCGCCTTCACGGGCAAGACCTTGCTGACGCCACAGGGCCTGTGGGAACCCGCCTGCCGGCGATGGCGTCAGCCAAGGCGACGCGGGACAGAAGACTTACTTCTCGAACCCGCTCGAAGGAAACACATCGCTCCCCCGCCAGCGCCTCACCGAACGCTGGAAGAACAGGCTGTTGGGCACCTGCACCATGGCGCTGCCGGTGCCGAGCTCCTCGGCCTCGATCAGCGTGGTGTACAGCAGGTTGATCGCCACTACCCGCCCCTTCACCCCAGGCTTGTCGGTGGTGTCCACCAGCTCGACCACATCGCCCAGGCGGAACGGGCCGACGGTGAAGATCAGGATCGCGCAGAGCAGGTTCGACAGCACGCTCCACATGGCGAAGAACGCCACCGCCGCCACCGCGACGAAACCGGACAGCGCCGTCCACAGCACGGTGGCCGACACGCCGAGGCGCTCCAGCACGAAGATCAGCGCGCTGCCCATGATCAGCCAGCGCAGGCCGCCGCGCAGCGGCATCAGCAGCTGCGGCGGGAACGGGTAACGCTCGCCCAGGCGGGTCAGGCATTTGGCGACGAAGCGCTGGGCGAAGTAGGCGGCCAGCAGAATCAGCAGGATCTGCACGCCGAGCCAGATCGGCTCGACCCACACCGCCGGCAGCGGCAGCTTGAACGCCTCCATCAAGACAGCGTCTCCAGCTCCGCCTGCATGCTTTCCAGGGTTTCCAGCGCTTCCATCCACGCCTCTTCCAGCTCGGCCTCCCGCGCTTTCAGCTTGGCCTGTTCGGCCAGCAGGTCACGCAGTTCGTTCTTGCGCGCCGGGTCGTAGATGTCGCTGTCGCCGAGGCTGGCATCGACCTTGGCCAGCTTCTCGTGCAGCTTGCCCAGCTCCGCTTCGAGCTTGTCGGCTTCGCGCTTGTGCGGCGCCAGTTGCTGGCGCAACGCGGCGGCGGCCTGACGCTGGGCCTTCTTGTCGGTCTTGTCCGGATTCACCGGCGCGCTGCTGACCGGCGCGTTGCGCTGGCGGTAGTCCACCAGCCAACGGGCGTAGTCGTCGAGGTCGCCGTCGAACTCTTCGACCTTGCCGTCCGCCACCAGGTAGAAGTTGTCCGTGGTGCTCTTGAGCAGGTGCCGGTCGTGGGACACCACCAGCACGGCGCCGCTGAACTCCTGCAGCGCCATGGTCAGGGCCAGGCGCATTTCCAGGTCCAGGTGGTTGGTCGGTTCGTCGAGCAGCAGCAGGTTCGGCCGTTCCCAGGCGATCAGCGCCAAGGCCAGGCGCGCTTTCTCGCCGCCGGAGAAGTTCAGCACCGGCTCGTCGATCCGGCCGCCGCGGAAGTCGAAGCCGCCGAGGAAGTCGCGCAGGGTCTGCTCGCGTTCGGTCGGCGCCAGACGCTGCAGGTGCAGCAACGGGCTGGCCTTGGCGTCCAGCGAGTCGAGCTGATGCTGGGCGAAGTAGCCGACCACGGTGTTCTCGCCGCGGGTCAGGCGCCCGGCCAGCGGCGAGAGCTCGCCGGCGAGGTTCTTGATCAGGGTCGACTTGCCCGCGCCGTTGGGGCCGAGCAGGCCGATCCGCGCACCCGGGGTCAGTTGCAGCTTGACCTTCTCCAGGATGGTCTTTTCGCCGTAGCCCAGGCGGGCGTCGGACAGGTCGATCAGCGGGCTGGAGATCTTGGTCGACTCGCGGAACACGAAGTCGAACGGCGAATCGACGTGGGCCGCCGACAGCTCCTCCATCCGCTCCAGGGCCTTGATCCGGCTCTGGGCCTGACGGGCCTTGGTGGCCTGGGCCTTGAACCGGGCGATGTAGCTTTCCATGTGCGCGCGCTGCGCCTGCTGCTTCTCGTAGGCCTGTTGCTGCTGGGCCAGGCGCTCGGCACGGGCGCGCTCGAACGCGGTGTAGCCGCCGCGGTAGAGCACCAGCTTGCGCTGGTCGACATGGGCCACGTGATCGACGACTTCATCGAGGAAGTCGCGGTCGTGGGAAATCAGCAGCAGGGTACCGGGGTAGCCCTTGAGCCACTCCTCCAGCCAGATGATGGCGTCGAGATCCAAGTGGTTGGTCGGTTCGTCGAGCAGCAGCAGATCCGACGGGCACATCAAAGCCTGCGCCAAGTTCAGACGCATCCGCCAGCCACCGGAGAAATCTCCTACCTGACGATCCATCTGCTCATTGGTGAAACCGAGGCCGGCCAGCAACTTGCGCGCACGCGCATCGGCGGTGTAGCCGTCGGCGCTGTCGAGTTCGGCGTGCAGGCGGGCCAGGGCCTCGCCGTCATGGGCCGCCTCGGCCGCCGCGAGGTCGCGCTGCACCTGGCGCAGGCGCACGTCGCCGTCGAGCACGTAGTCGACCGCCAGGCGTTCGAGCGTGTCGACCTCCTGGCGCATATGGGCGATGCGCCAGTCGGCCGGCAGCAGGCAGTCACCCGAATCCGGGTGCAGCTCGCCGCGCAGCAAGGCGAACAGGCTGGATTTGCCGGCGCCGTTGGCACCGATGAGGCCGGCCTTGTGGCCGGCGTGCAGGGTCAGCTCGGCGTCTTCTAGCAGACGCTGCGGGCCACGCTGTAAAGTCAGGTTCTGAAGTCGGATCATAATGGCGGCGGAGTCTACCAGCTTCGCCCGCAACTGGCGCGAGTAGCACGATGTCCTCTGACCTGTGGAGCTTTGCCCTGGCCGTCTACGCCCGTCCGGACGTGGAGGCCGCCTGCCTGCGCCTGCAATCGGCGGGGGCGAACGTGTGCCTGATGCTGTGCGGCCTGTGGCTGGAACAGCGCGATGCGACCTGCGATGACCAGCGAGTGCACCAGCTTCGGCACATCACCGAACCCTGGGACCGCGACGTCGTGCAGCCGCTGCGGGCGCTGCGCCTGCAATGGAAAGAGGCGGCCGACACCGACCCGCTGCTCAAGGGCATGCGTGAACAGATCAAGGGACTGGAGCTGGAAGCGGAGCGCGCGCTGCTGTCGCGGCTGGAGGGTGTGGCTCAGCGCTGGACGCGGAATTCGAAGGAATCGAGTGACTGGCTGGAGGTGCTGGCCGGCGAGGCGGCCAACCTGGACCGCGACGCGCTGCGGGTGCTGCGCGTCGCGGCGGCCGGCGCTTAGGAGGCGCTGGCCGGGTTGCTGGCGACGCTCGACACGGCGGCCGGCGCTGGGGCTGGCGTGCTGGTCGGGGTGGTGGCGGCTGGAGTGGTTGCGGCAGGCGCAGGAGCGGCCGGTTTGGCAGCGGTCACAGTCGCCGGTTTGGCGGCAGGCTTGGCGGCCGGTTTTTTCGCGGCAGGTTTCGCGGCAGGCTTGGCCGCAGGTTTTGCAGCGGCAGGTTTCGCGGCAGGCTTGGCTGCAGGTTTCGCTGCGGCAGGTTTGGCGGCGGTCGCAGCCGGCTTGGCTGCGGCAGCGGGTTTTGCAGGTGCCTTTGCAGCAGGCTTGGCTGCGGGTTTGGCGGCGACCGGCTTGGCGGCAGGTTTTGCTGCAGCGGTCTTCGCGACAGGTTTCGCCGCTGGCTTGGCGGCCACTTTGGCAGCCGGTTTCGCCGCAGCGGTCTTCGCCGGAGCCGCCTTGGCTGCAGCCGGTTTAGCGGCAGGTTTCGCAGCGACCGGTTTGCTTGCGGCAGGTTTGGCAGTCGCCGGCTTGGCAGCTGCTGGCTTCGCCGCCGCGGCTTTGGCCGCCGGTTTCGCGGCGCTGGCTGCCGGTGCCTTGGCGGCAGGTTTGGCAGCGGCTTTCACCGGCGCTTTGGCAGCGGCAGGTTTCGCCGCCGGCTTGGCCGGTGCCTTGGCCGCAGCGGGTTTTGCGGCGACAGGTTTGGCAGCAGGTTTAGCGGCGACCTTCTTCGCCGGCGCGGCGGCTGCCGGTTTGGCGGCACGGGCCGACAACGCCTTGCCTGCGGCCTCCTGCACACGGCCCACGCCCTGGGCCAACTTCAGGCTTTCCTGGGCATCGCGCTTGAGTTGCAGAATGTAGCTGCGGGTGTCGGACTGACGGCCCTTCAGCGCGTCGAGCAGCTCTTCGAGTTCCTTCACGCCAGCCTTGGCTTTTGCCTGCGCCTTGGCTTTGCCGGCGGCGGCGGCATCCTGCAGTTTGGTGCGGGACTTGTGCAGTTTCTCTTGCGCCTTGCCGCGTTGCTTTTCCAGTTTGGCGAGCAGTTTTTCAGCATCAGCCAAGGCTTGGGAGCAAGCGTTTTCCAGATGTTCGAGCAGGCTGCCCTCGAGGTAGACGTTGGCGGTTTCGATCAGCAGTTCGCCGCCCTCGGGC
>NZ_JBIVHR010000118.1:0-15721 GCF_044749305.1 Pseudomonas sp. NPDC089534
CCCGCCACCTCGGTGTAGCCGCGCAGTTGGCTGGGGTTGCCGCTGATCACTTCGTTGAGGATCGCCTGGGCCGAACCGCTGTTCTTCAGGTTCGGGTTGCCGATGATGTGGCCGCCCAGTTGGGTGGCGGCCGTCTGGGTGGCCGCGTTGTTGAGGATCACCCCCTGCGCGCCGACGTTGTAGTCGTGGAACTGGTTGTGCGACAGGCCCGTGCCGTTGGGCGTGGCGATGTTTACGATCGGCACGCCGTTGCCGGCCTGCCCCAGGCCGGTGCCGGGGTTGGCCACCACGATCCCGTCCGCCTGCGCCCACAACGGCTGCCAGAACATGACGTTCGCCAGCAGGAACGCCATCCCGCGCTTGGGCACTCCGCAGAAAAAACCAGGCTGCGGGTTCGAAGCCTGAGGCAGACGAGCGAGAAAAGCGTACTGACGAACATCCATGTGAAGACTCTCTTTGCGGCAACCGGGGATAGGTGGACGACAAACGACAGGCAAAGCGATCCCTGCCCGGCAAAAACGAGTCAAGCCGGTTGGACAGATCAGGGGAAATAGGGATCGATGCGCGTCGCTCGAACATCCAGAGCGCCTGCCGGACAGTCCGCAGTGTCAGCCTGCGGCAATCAGTTCGATCCTTCGAAACGGCACGTTGATGTCAACATGATGGCCCCGATGTTAGGTTGCCATCATTTTGACGTCAACCGCTTGTCCTGCGCTCTTCGCACCGACCGCTCTAGGACGCACGTTTGCGACGTGAATTATTTTTTTCGATGATTTTCGCGACTGTTCGGTCATCAAAATGCGATCTTTCGCCGCACCAACGACACCATCCCCCGGCGCCCGGCACTGAACTTTTCCTTCATCTGCCCCCTCCACCGATCAACCCCGATCGAGGCCTGCGCCATGAAAAACCTGCTCAAGCTCACCCTCGCCGCCACCCTCGCCTGCGCCCTGCCCGCCTGGGCCTGCACCCCCGAAGAAGCCACCGCCAAACGCGAACAGCTGGCCCGGCAAGTCGCCCGGCTCACCGAACAGAACCCGGCCAAGGCCAAGGAAATCAACGACGAGTTGCAGAAGATGGACCTGGGCACCGCCAGCGCCGACCTGCCGGACAAGTGCCAGCTGATCGACCAGCGCCTGAAAGAGCTGAACACCGCCGAGAAGAAGGCCGAGGGCTGAGCCGCCGTCGCCTGCGAACACCTCGCGCCCCTTCCGATGCAACTGCTGGCGGTCGTCCTCAGCCCTCGATCTTGCATCAATGCATTTATTTACTTGCATTAACGCATATCCATCCTATGGTTACGTTGAGCCCGTCACCGGAACCCGCCATCGGACATGGCACCTCTTTTGCGCCGGTGGGCTCAGCGAAAACGCAATGCCTACGCAAGCCGGAGGCTTGTCTTCACTCATGGAGGAATGAACGATGTTGAACACCGAAACGACTCAAAGCCCTGCCGACGCGCTGCCCAGGTGCCTGGCCGGCCGCTTGCTCGACCCGCAGTTGGTGGAGGTCGAAGCGGCCGCCCTCGCCGCGCCGCTGGCCGCCAGCCTGAACTTCACCGTGCAGCAGCAGACCCAGACCAACTGGTGCTGGGCCGCCGCATCCGCATCGGTCGGCAACTACTACGGCACCGGTTCCTGGACCCAGTGCGCCGTGGCCAGCACCGCGCTGGACCGCAACTGCTGCAATCAGCCGGGGCCGTGCAACGTCTACGGCTACCTGGACACGGCGCTGCGGATCACCCGCAGCTACAACGGCATGAACCAGGGCTCGCTGCAGATGGCGGCCATCCAGAACCAGATCAACATGGGCCGTCCCGTCTGCCTGCGCTGTGCCTGGTACGGCGGCGGCGCGCATTTCCTGACGATCTACGGCACCAACGGCAACTACGTGCTGGTCGCGGATTCCATCTACGGCTACTCGACCCGCGCGCTGAACACGTTCCCCGGTTCCTACAACGGCGGCGGCAACTGGACCCACACTTACTTCACGGCCAAAAACTAGGAGGGCCTCGACATGCAACTGACTTATCCGAAAGCGCCCTCCAACGGCGTGCAGACCCTGCGCCCGGCCTTGCAGGCCGCGTTGCAGACCCAGGGCTTCGGCGTCAACCGCCGGTTCGCCAATGCCTCGGCAAGCAAGATCAGCCTCAGCGAGGCCTACCGCGGCTACTCGCTGACCCTGGAGGACCTGAGCCACGGCAAGGGCCTGAAGGACGCCAGGCCCGGCAACTGGCACTACCTGGTGTTTGCCGATGGCGTATCGATCGCCGACGCGCAGTTGGCCGACGTGCGCGGCCATGTCGAGTTCGCTTCGCTGAACCACGGCGACCTGGCGGCCGCCACGGTCGATGCGCTGAAGCTGGCGGAACAGTCTGCGCAGTTGCAGGGCAAGACCGTCGAACTGCGGGTGCTGTTCGTGTCGGCCCTGAGCGTCGTGGCGATCTGGCTGCACGGCAGCGGCGAGGACGTGCTGATCCCGGTCGCGCCGACGCCCAAAACCCTGGCGACCGCTCAGGTGTACGACGCCGCCGCCCTGCTGGCGCGGCTCAAGCCCGCGGCCGATCAAGCGCGGCAACACTTTGATGCGGACACCACCGGGCTGTTGGGAGGCTGACCCCAGGCAGGCATAAAAAAACCCGGACAGTGTCCGGGTTTTTCATGGGTGGCTCACTCAGCCGCAGGTTCCGGCTTGCGGCGCTTGAGCGGGGCCATGCCGTCGCTGCTCACCAGCGAATCCGGCTTCGGCCGGTTGGCGGTCTTGCGCTTGTTCGGCGTCTTGGCCGCGACTTTTTTCTTGTCGCCCTTCTTGTCGCCTTTGCCGTCGGTCTTTTTCTTCTTGGTGCCGGCGGCCTTGCCCGACGCCTTGACCTTCTTGGGCCCTGCGTAGGTGCCTTTGACTTCCTTGATGGTGCGGCGCTCGAAGCTCTGCTTGAGGTAGCGCTCGATGCTCGACATCAGGTTCCAGTCGCCGTGGCAGATCAGCGAGATCGCCAGGCCTTCGGCGCCGGCGCGGCCGGTGCGGCCGATGCGGTGCACGTATTCGTCGCCGCTGCGCGGCATGTCGAAGTTGATCACCAGGTCCAGGCCGTCGACGTCCAGGCCACGGGCCGCCACGTCGGTGGCCACCAGGATCTTGACGCTGCCCTGCTTGAGGCGGTCGATCGCCAGTTTGCGGTCTTTCTGGTCCTTCTCGCCGTGCAGCACGAACGCCTTGTAGTCCTGGGCGACCAGACGGCCGTAGATGCGGTCGGCCATGACCCGGGTGTTGGTGAAGATGATGGCCTTGGCGTAGGTCTCGTTGGCCAGCAGCCAGTTGACGATCTGCTCTTTGTGCTGGTTGTGGTCGGCGGTGATGATCTGCTGACGGGTGGTTTCGTTCAGCTGGCTGACCGCGTTGAGCTGCAGGTGCTGAGGGTCGTTCAGCACTTTGGCGACCATCTCGCGCAGGCCGGAACCGCCGGTGGTGGCGGAGAACAGCATGGTCTGCTGACGGTTCGGGCATTCGTCGACCAGACGCTGGACGTCGTCGGCGAAGCCCATGTCGAGCATGCGGTCGGCTTCATCGAGCACCAGCACTTCGACGTCCTTGAGGTCGAGGTTGCCGGCGTTGAGCTGTTCGATCAGGCGGCCCGGGGTGCCGATCAGGATGTCCGGCACCTTGCGCAGCATCGCGGCCTGCACCTTGAAGTCTTCGCCGCCGGTGATCAGGCCGGACTTGATGAAGGTGAACTGCGAGAAGCGCTCGACCTCCTTCAGGGTCTGCTGGGCCAGTTCGCGGGTCGGCAGCAGGATCAGGGTCTTGATGCTGACGCGGATCTTGGCCGGGCCGATCAGGCGGTTGAGGATCGGCAGGACGAACGCGGCGGTCTTGCCGCTGCCGGTCTGCGCCGTCACCCGCAGGTCACGCCCCTGGAGCGCCAGCGGAATGGCCGCGGCTTGCACAGGCGTTGGCTCGACAAATTTCAGCTCGTCCACGGCTTTGAGCAAACGTTCGTGCAGGGCGAATTGGGAAAACACGGGGGCGACCTCGAAGATGGGCAAAAAACAGCTGCATAGGTTACCGGTTTCGAGCGCTCAGGCCGAGTTTCTTTGTACAAACGGTGGCAAACAGTGGCTTTTTTGTTGCCTGATTTGTCTCCAACGGTAATACACAGCGTCTTGAATGCTCTAATCGTCCCTCGCGCCCTACAGAAGAATCGCCTCGCCCATGGATTTCAAACAGCTCTGGCTCAACGCCCAAGACCTCTTCGGCGCCCTCGAACAGCACCCGATCCTGCACGCCGGCCTGGCCCTGGCGCTGCTGCTGGTGATCGCCCTGGTGCTCGGACGGGTGGCGCGCTACCTGATCCTGCACGCCAGCCGCATGCTCGGGCGCCAGCCGGCGCTGCACTGGATCAACGATTTCCGCCACAACAAGGTGTTCCAGCGCCTGGCCCAGATGACGCCGTCGCTGGTGATCCAGTTCGGCCTGCACCTGGTGCCGGAACTGAGCAAGACCGCGATGGTGTTCCTGGGCAACGTCGCCCTGGCGTTCACCATCCTGTTCCTGATGCTGGCGGTCAGCGCCCTGCTCAACGCGCTGCTGGACATCTACGCGCGCACCGAACACGCCCGCACCCGCTCGATCAAGGGTTACGTGCAACTGGCGAAAATGGTCTTGTACGTGTTCGGCGCGATCATCATCGTCGCCACCCTGATCGACCGTTCGCCGCTGTTGCTGCTGTCCGGTCTGGGTGCGATGTCGGCGGTGATCCTGTTGGTCTACAAGGACACTTTGCTGTCGTTCGTCGCCAGCGTGCAGTTGACCAGCAACGACATGCTGCGGGTCGGCGACTGGATCGAAATGCCCCAGGTCGGCGCGGACGGCGATGTGGTGGACATCACCTTGCATACGGTCAAGGTGCAGAACTTCGACAAGACCATCGTCTCGATCCCGACCTGGCGGCTGATGTCCGAGTCATTCCGCAACTGGCGCGGCATGCAGCAGTCCGGCGGGCGGCGGATCAAGCGCAGCCTGTTCATCGACGCCAGCGGCGTGCGCTTCATCCGTGACGACGAAGAGGCGAAGCTGGCCCAGGTGCACCTGCTGACCGACTACATGACCCGCAAGAAAGCCGAACTCAAGGCCTGGAACGAGGCCCAGGGCAACGTCGCGATGTCGGCCAACCGCCGGCGCATGACCAACATCGGCACGTTCCGCGCCTACGCGCTGGCCTACCTGAAGAGCCATGCGGAGGTGCAGCCGAACATGACCTGCATGGTGCGCCAGATGCAGACCACCGCCCACGGCATTCCGCTGGAGATCTACTGCTTCACCCGCACCACGGTGTGGGCCGACTACGAGCGGATCCAGGGGGACATTTTCGATTACCTGCTGGCGGTGATGCCGGAGTTTGGGCTGAGTCTGTATCAGCAGCCAAGCGGCGGGGATTTGCGGGCGGGGTTGCTGCCGGCGGTGCTGGGCTCGGCCAGCCTTCCAGAGGCCGACAAGCACGTGATGTGACCCGTGGCGAGGGCGCTTGCTCCCGCTCCAGCGCGCAGCGCCGGCAAGCCCTTCGCCCGGGGCTGCTGCGCCCCCCGGCGGGAGCAAGCTCCCTCGCCACAAGAGATCGCAGGGTCAGGCGGCAGCCGTCTCTCTACGCACGCCCAACCGGCTGATCCACACCGCCGCCAGGATCACCGCGCCACCGAGGAACAAGCGGCCCAGGTCCTCGTGCCGGTTCCAGATCAGCAGGTTCAGCAGCAACCCCACCGGCACATGCAGGTTGTTCATCACCGCCAGGGTGCCGCCATTGACCAGGCAGGCGCCCTTGTTCCACCAGTACAGCCCCAGCGCAGTCGCGACCAGGCCCAGGAACACCAGCACGCCCCATTGCAGCGGTGCGTCGGGCAGGAAGTCGGCTTTGCCGAACAGCAGGAACGCCGGCAGCACCACCGCCAGCGCGCCGAGGTAGAAGAAGCCGAAGCGCCGGTAGTGCGGCAGGTCGCTGGGGTGTTTCGCCACCAGGTGCTTGTACAGCACCTGTCCGGCGGCGTAGGTGAAGTTGGCCAACTGCAGCAGCAGAAAGCCCATGAAGAAGTCCGGGTTGATCCGGTCGAAGCGGATCACCGCCGCACCGGCCACCGCCACCAGCGCCGCGATCAGCGCCCAGGGGTTGAAGCGCCGGTTCAGGGCGTCTTCGATCAGGGTCACGTGCAGCGGCGTGAGGATGGTGAACAGCAGCACCTCCGGCACCGTCAGCACGCGGAAGCTCAGGTACAGGCACACGTAGGTGATGCCGAACTGCAGCGCGCCGATCAGCAGCATGCCGCGCATGAACGCAGGCGCCACCGAACGCCAGCGGGTCAGCGGGATGAACACAAGCCCGGCCAGCAGCACCCGCACCAGCACCGCGAAGTAGCTGTCGACGTGACCGGCCAGGTATTCGCCGATCAGATTGAAGGAAAACGCCTGGATCAGCGTGACAAAAAGTAGATAGCCCATGCTCGCCTCGATTTCGGATGGCGGCGACGATAGCGTTTTTTGCCCCGGGCCGCGAATCCCGAACCCGCACAAAACCTTGTGGGAACCTGCTGACGATGGCGTCTGCTCCGGCCTCATCGCTTGCAGGGCAAGCTCCCACAGGTTTCTGTGGTGAACACAGAGACTGCATTCAGTCGAGATTCCCTGTGGGAGCCAGCCTGCTGGCGATGGCGTCTGCTCCGGCCTCATCGCTTGCAGGCAAGCTCCCACAGGTTACTGTGGTGAACACAGAGACTGCACTCAGTCGAGATTCCCTGTGGGAGCCAGCCTGCTGGCGATTGCGCCTGCTGGCGAACCGCAAAAACCGCAGGCAAAAAAAAGCCCGATCTCGCTAAAGCGTTCAATCGGGCTACAGCACTCAGGAGCACAAGTGCAAAGGGAGGTTCGATGCGCGTGGAGCCTTGAAGGGTTGCGCCGGATCAATAGACCACCTGGGGATTATCCGGCGATTAACGGCTCAGGCGACCTGGGCCAGTTTGGCGTTGGCCTGGTTCAGGCCCTTTTCCTGGAAGTCGCCGCCCAGGTTCATGCCTTCGGCGTGGATGAAGGTCACGTCGTGGATGCCGATGAAGCCCATCACCTGGCGCAGGTACGGTTCCTGGTGGTCGGCAGGGCCGCCGGCGTAGACGCCGCCGCGGGCGGTCAGGACGAAGGCGCGCTTGCCGCTGAGCAGGCCCTGGGGACCGGTTTCGGTGTACTTGAAGGTCACGCCGGCGCGCAGCACGTGGTCGAGCCAGGCCTTGAGGGTGCTCGGGATCGCGAAGTTGTACATCGGCGCGGCCATCACCAGCACGTCGGCGGCCAGCAGTTCGTCGGTCAGCGCGTTGGAGCGCTCCAGCGACGCCTGTTCGCTGGCGTTGCGCTGATCGGCGGGTTTCATCCAGCCGCCCAGCAGGTTGATGTCCAGGTGCGGCACCGGGTTCACGGCGAGGTCGCGCACGGTGATCTGATCGTCGGGATGCGCGGATTTCCACTGACTGACGAAGGTCTGGGTCAGTTGACGGGAAACCGAGTCTTGCTGGCGGGCACTGCTTTCGATGATCAGAACGCGGGACATGGTGTGTAGCCTCCATCCGAGAATGTTGTAAGTCGATGGAGTGAAGCTTAAGCAGTGTCACATCGATGAAAAAGCGCAAATATCTGCTGTAATGCATCGATAAATTCGTTTATAAGCTCCCGCAAGGGGGGAGCTTTCCCAGGGGAACTTCCTTAAGGGAAGCTCCCGCAGAGGAAGACCGGCGCTACTTCGCAGTGCAGCTCAGCTGGATGCGCAGCTTGATGATGGTGCGGGTGAACTTGGCCGTGGCGTTCTTGTGCTTGCCGGCGGCCACGTCGATGTTGCGGGTGCGCGGCGCCTCCGGGCCGTTGATGAAGCGCACCTTGCAGGTCGCGTCGACGTCGCCGTAGTTGTTCACCTGAATGGAGCCGATGTCGTTGTCGGTGTCGTAGGTGTTGTAGTCGATCTTCAGGCCGTTGAGGTCCTTCTCCACCTCGATCGGGTACGCAAACGCCGTCAGCGGCAGCAGCGCCAGCAACACACAACAGAATTTTTTCATTCGGCAGTCTCCAATGGGGACGGCCAGCTTAGGACAAGAGGAGCTATTGATGAAAGCGCCCCGCGTGACCCTTGATCAATGGCGCACGTTGCAGGCCGTGGTCGACCACGGCGGATTCGCCCAGGCCGCCGAGGCCCTGCACCGTTCGCAGTCGTCGGTGAGCTACACCGTCGCGCGCATGCAGGACCAGCTCGGCGTGCCGCTGCTGCGCATCGACGGGCGCAAGGCGGTGCTCACCGAGGCCGGCGGCGTGCTGCTGCGCCGTTCGCGGCAACTGGTCAAGCAGGCCAGCCAACTGGAAGACCTCGCCCATCACATGGAGCAAGGCTGGGAGGCGGAAGTGCGCCTGGTGGTGGACGCCGCCTACCCCACCGCCCGCCTGGTCCGCGCCCTGACGGCGTTCATGCCGCAGAGCCGCGGCTGCCGCGTGCGCCTGCGCGAGGAAGTGCTGTCGGGCGTCGAGGAAGTGCTGCTCGAAGGCGTGGCCGACCTGGCCATCACCGGCTTCAGCATTCCCGGCTACCTGGGCACGGAATTGAGCGACGTCGAGTTCGTCGCCGTCGCGCACCCGGAACATGCGCTGCACCGCCTGAACCGGGAACTGAGCTTCCAGGACCTGGAAAGCCAGATGCAGGTGGTGATCCGCGACTCCGGCCGCCAGCAGCCGCGGGACGTCGGCTGGCTCGGCGCCGAGCAGCGCTGGACCGTCGGCAGCCTGGCCACCGCCGCGACGTTCGTCGGCAGCGGGCTGGGTTTTGCCTGGTTGCCGCGGCACATGATCGAACGGGAACTGAAGGAAGGCGTGCTCAAGCTGCTACCGTTGGACAAGGGCGGCAGCCGCAATCCGAGCTTCTATCTGTATTCGAACAAGGAAAAACCGCTGGGCCCGGCTTCGCAGATTCTCGTCGAACTGCTGCGCACCTTCGACACCTTGCCGCTGGACGCACCGTTCGCCGCCCCCGAACAAGCCTGACACGGAGTCCCCGATGGCCTATTTCGAGCATGAAGGCTGCAACCTGCACTACGAGGAGTACGGCCACGGCGCGCCGCTGCTGCTGGTTCACGGGCTCGGTTCCAGCACCCTGGACTGGGAAATGCAGATCCCTGCGCTGTCGGCGCACTACCGGGTGATCGTCCCGGACGTGCGTGGCCACGGCCGCTCGGACAAGCCCCGGGAACGCTACAGCATCGCCGGCTTCAGCGCCGACCTGCTGGCGCTGATCGAGCACCTGAACCTTGAGGCGGTGCATTACGTCGGCCTGTCCATGGGCGGGATGATCGGCTTCCAGTTCGCCGTCGATCAGCCGCAACGGCTCAAGAGCCTGACCATCGTCAACAGCGCCCCGCAGGTCAAGTTGCGCAGCCGCGACGATTGGTGGCAGTGGTTCAAGCGCTGGAGCCTGATGCGCGTGCTCAGCCTCGCCACCATCGGCAAGGCCCTGGGGGCCAAACTGTTTCCGAAACCGGAGCAGGCGGATTTGCGACAGAAGATGGCCGAGCGCTGGGCAAAGAACGACAAACGTGCTTATCTCGCCAGCTTCGATGCCATCGTCGGCTGGGGCGTTCAGGAACGACTGTCGAAGGTCACCTGTCCAACCCTCGTCGTCAGCGCCGACCGGGACTACACCCCCGTCTCGCTGAAAGAAACCTATGTGAGACTGCTGCCCGATGCGCGGCTGGCGGTGATCGCCGATTCGCGCCACGCCACCCCGCTCGACCAGCCCGAACGCTTCAATCAAACGCTGCTGGCGTTTCTCGCCACAGCCGACAACCACCCTCAGGACCTCTGACCCATGCTGAAGAAAATCGCCCTCGCCGCCGGCTCCGTGCTGTTCGCCGCCAACCTGATGGCGGCCACCCCGGCCAAGGCACCGCACGTGCTGCTGGACACCTCCAACGGCCAGATCGAGATCGAACTGGATCCGGTCAAGGCGCCGGTCACCACCAAGAACTTCCTTGAGTACGTCGACAGCGGCTTCTACACCAACACGATCTTCCACCGCGTGATCCCGGGCTTCATGGCCCAGGGCGGCGGCTTCACCCAGCAGATGCAGCAGAAGGACACCAAGGCCCCGATCAAGAACGAGGCGAGCAACGGCCTGCACAACGTGCGCGGCACCCTGTCGATGGCGCGCACCTCCGACCCGAACTCGGCCACCAGCCAGTTCTTCATCAACGTGGCCGACAACGCCTTCCTCGATCCGGGCCGCGACGCCGGCTACGCCGTGTTCGCCAAGGTGGTCAAGGGCATGGACGTGGTCGACATCATCGTCAACTCCCGCACCACCACCAAACAAGGCATGCAGAACGTGCCGGTCGACCCTGTGATCATCAAGTCGGCCAAGCGCATCGACTAAGCTGTACAGGGCATGACGAGCGGCCGCCATTCACGGCGCGCCGCTCATACCGATAAAAGGAGAGCCCGCACGCCGGGCGAGTTATCCGATGCTCTATCGCCGTTTCGAACAACTGATCGACATCTTCCGCGACGCCCCCACGGCGGCCCCGCCGAACCGCGTCCTGCCCTTCTACACCTATTACCTGAAGCAGGTCTGGCCGAGCTTCGCCGCCCTGCTGATCATCGGCCTGTTCGGCGCACTGATCGAAGTGGCGCTGTTCAGTTACCTGAGCCGCATCATCGACCTTGCCCAAGGCACGCCGAACGTCGATTTCTTCAGGATCCACGGCGCCGAGCTGGCCTGGATGGCCGTGGTGGCGCTGCTCCTGCGCCCGCTGTTCCTGGCCCTGCACGACATGCTGGTGCACCAGACCCTGAGCCCGAGCATGACCAGCATGATCCGCTGGCAGAACCACAGCTACGTGCTCAAGCAGAGCCTGAACTTCTTCCAGAACGACTTCGCCGGCCGCATCGCCCAGCGCATCATGCAGACCGGCAACTCGCTGCGCGACTCCGCCGTGCAGGCGGTGGACGCGCTGTGGCACGTGGTGATCTACGCGATCAGTTCGCTGGTGCTGTTCGCCGAGGCCGACTGGCGCCTGATGATCCCGCTGCTGACGTGGATCGCCGCCTACATCGGCGCGCTCTACTACTTCGTGCCCAGGGTCAAGGACCGCGCGGTGGCAGCCTCCGACGCACGCTCCAAGCTGATGGGGCGGATCGTCGACGGCTACACCAACATCGCGACCCTCAAGCTGTTCGCCCACACCAACTTCGAGCAGCACTACGCCCGCGAAGCCATCCAGGAACAGACCGAAAAAGCCCAGCTGGCCGGCCGCGTGGTCACCAGCATGGACGTGGCCATCACCACCATGAACGGCCTGCTGATCGTCGGCACCACGGCGCTGGCCCTGTGGCTATGGACGCAGTCGCTGATCACGGTCGGCGCGATCGCCCTGGCCACCGGCCTTGTGATCCGCATCGTCAACATGTCCGGCTGGATCATGTGGGTGGTCACCGGCATCTTCGAAAACATCGGCATGGTGCAGGACGGCCTGCAGACCATCTCGCAGCCGGTCAGCGTCACCGACCAGGCCCAGGCCAAGCCGCTGGAGGTGGCCCGCGGCGAGGTGCGCTTCGAGCATGTGGACTTCCACTACGGCAAGAAGAAAAGCATCATCGGCGACCTCAACCTGACCATCCGCCCCGGCGAGAAGATCGGCCTGATCGGGCCGTCCGGCGCGGGCAAGTCGACGCTGGTCAACCTGCTGCTGCGCCTGTACGACGTCGAGGCCGGGCGCATCCTGATCGACGGCCAGGACATCGCCCAAGTCGGCCAGGAAAGCCTGCGCGCACGGATCGGCATGATCACCCAGGACACCTCGCTGCTGCACCGCTCGATCCGCGACAACCTGCTCTACGGCAAACCCGACGCCACCGACGAAGAGCTCTGGGAAGCGGTGCGCAAGGCCCGGGCCGACGAGTTCATTCCGTTGCTGTCCGACGCCGAGGGACGCACCGGGTTCGACGCCCATGTCGGGGAGCGCGGCGTCAAGCTGTCCGGCGGCCAGCGCCAGCGCATCGCGATCGCCCGTGTCCTGCTCAAGGACGCGCCGATCCTGATCATGGACGAAGCGACCTCGGCGCTGGATTCGGAGGTCGAGGCCGCGATCCAGGAAAGCCTGGAGACCCTGATGCGGGGCAAGACCGTGATCGCCATCGCCCACCGCCTCTCGACCATCGCCCGGATGGACCGGCTGGTGGTGCTGGAGAACGGCAGGATCGCCGAAAGCGGCAGCCATGCCGAACTGCTGGCCCATGGCGGCCTGTATGCGCGGTTGTGGCGTCACCAGACGGGCGGGTTCGTCGGCATCGACTGATCGCGCAAGCCCTGCGGTCCCTCGGGAGCGGGCCTGCCCGCTGCGAGGGTGTGTCAGTCACCCTCATTGCTGTCAGACACACCGCCGTCGCAGGCAGGCTCGCTCCCACAGGGAATCGCGTTGTCCAAACCCGCCAAAAACCGGCAGAGCCCGCCAACCACGGGCCCTGCCGGTTTTTTCACGCCCGCTGGAAATCCGCGCAAACCCTGCTGTACTCAGCCAAGGCTCCGGCGTGGAACCTGTCGTAAATCTGCAAGGACTCACCACCCGCTTCAGTCTCGATAGCACGTCTATCAAGGACATTCCCATGTCTCTGTTCAAGCGTTCGGTCACGGAGTTGTTAGGTACGTTCTGGCTGGTCCTGGGCGGTTGCGGCAGCGCGGTGATCGCCGCGTCCTCGCCCACCGGCATCGGTGTGCTGGGGGTGGCCCTGGCCTTCGGCCTGACGGTGCTGACCATGGCGTTCGCCATCGGCCACATCAGCGGCTGCCATCTCAACCCGGCCGTGTCGGTGGGCCTGACCGTCGGCGGCCGGTTCCCGGCCAAGGAGCTGCCCGCCTACATCATTGCCCAGGTGATCGGCGCCATCATCGCGGCGGCCCTGATCGCCTGGATCGCCAACGGCAAGGAAGGCTTCGACATCGCCGGCGGCCTGGCCTCCAACGGCTACGGCGAGCATTCTCCGGGCAAATACTCGATGGCCGCCGGGTTCGTCACCGAGCTGGTGATGACCGCCATGTTCGTGGTGGTCATCCTCGGCGCCACCGACCGGCGCGCCCCGGCGGGCCTGGCGCCGATCGCCATCGGCCTGGCCCTGACCCTCATCCACCTGATCTCGATTCCGGTCACCAACACTTCGGTGAACCCGGCCCGCAGCACGGGGCCGGCGCTGATGGTGGGCGGCTGGGCCATCGCGCAACTGTGGATGTTCTGGGTGGCGCCGCTGCTGGGGGCGGTGGTCGGCGGCGGACTCTACCGTTGGCTGGGCAGCGAAGACA
This sequence comes from Pseudomonas sp. NPDC089534, assembly GCF_044749305.1. NCBI lineage: Bacteria > Pseudomonadati > Pseudomonadota > Gammaproteobacteria > Pseudomonadales > Pseudomonadaceae > Pseudomonas > Pseudomonas sp. NPDC089534. Next base: position 13,358 of record NZ_JBIVHR010000118.1, read on the forward strand.
CATAGCCTCTACCCTGCTGCCTTGGCTGACGCCATCGCCAGCAGGCTGGCTCCCACAGTGGTTCTGGTCATTCAGAATTGTGGGAGCTAGGCCTGGCGGTAGGGCAAGGCTGCCCGCGCCTCTTCGGCATAGGCCTGCACCCCGGCGCGCTCCTGGTGCAGGAAGTCCTTCACGGCCGCCTTCAGGCCGGGATGGCGCAGGTAATGCCAGGATCGGGTGATCACCGGTTCGAAGCCGCGAATCAGCTTGTGCTCGCCCTGGGCGCCGGCGTCGAAGCGCTGATACCCCTCGGCGATGGCGTAGTCCATGCCCTGGTAGAAACAGGTCTCGAAATGCAGGCGGTCGAACTCCGCCAGGCATCCCCAGTATCGGCCATAGAAGCTGTCGCCCCCGACCAGGCTGAAGGCCATCGCCACCGGTCTTGAACCCTGTTTGGCCAGCACCACGCGGATGGCCTCGGGCATGCGTTCGGCCAGCAGGCTGAAGAACGCCCGTGTCAGGTACGGCGTCTGTCGCCGCACGGCGTAGGTGTTGGCGTAGCAGGCGTAGACGAAATCCCATTGCGCCTCGTCCAGCTCACGCCCCTCCAGCCATTGGAAGGTGAAGCCCTGCCCCGCCACCTGCTCGCGCTCCTTGCGCATCTGCTTGCGCTTGCGCGAACTGAGCCCGTCGAGAAAGTCCTGGAAATCCCGGTAGCCGCGGTTCTGCCAGTGGTACTGGCAGCCGATGCGCTGCAGCCAGCCCGGCTGTTCGGCCATGGCCGCGTCGGTGAACGGGTCGGTGAAGTTGATGTGGGCGCTGGACAGTCCCTCGATCTCCAGGTAGCCCGGCAGGCTCTTGAGCAGTTCGAAGCCGTCCTCGACCGACGCCGCCAGCAGCCGCGGGCCGCTGACCGGGCTGAACGGCACGGCGACCAGCAGCTTGGGGTAGTAGTCGATGCCGGCCCTGGCACAGGCGTCGGCCCAGCCATGATCGAACACGTACTCGCCATAGGAATGCCATTTCCGGTAAGCGGGCAACGCCGCGATCAATCGATCGTTTTCGACGTGCAGCAGGTGCTCCGCCCGCCAGCCCGTGTGCGCGCCGACGCTGCCGCTGTCCTCCAGCGCAGCGAGGAACCCGTGGCGCAGGAACGGCTGGTTCTGCGGCACCAGCACGTCCCAGTCGGCGGATGCGATTTGCGACAGTTCATGCAGGCGTTGCAGCGGCATTTTCCTCTCCGGTTCCGGGCGTGGCAGCCCGCCGAGTATCGCCGATCGGCCTGTCGTTGCACACGGTCAAATCGGCGACAGCGCTCTGGATCAATAGTTCAGGACGGTTTTGTATCGTCACGAACCTGCCATCACCGTGCCACTGCTCTGTCATAAACCGTCGCGATACTGGCGCCTGTTTTTAGAGCGCCGGGTTCTACCCGGACACTGTTTTCCGACCTTAAAACCGTCGGTTGTGCCCAGGATGGCTTCGCCATCCCTCTCATCTTCGGAGATTGCTATGCGTCTTGCTTCCACGAAAACTGCGGCGGCCCTATGCGGTGGCCTGTTGCTGGCCATGAGTGTTCCGGCCAGTGCCGCGGTCGACGCCAAACTGCTCGACATGCTCAAGGCCAACGGTTCGATCACCCAGGCGCAGTACGTCGAACTGCAGACCGAGCTGGCCAAGGATCAGAAGGCCCAGCAAATCGCCCAGCAGGCGCAGCAAGAGACCAACGAACAAGTGGCCGCCGTCGCGAAGAAGGCCAACGAACAGAGCGCCTTCGACCAGAAGCTGGCCTGGGCCGCCAAGACCCAGTTCAAGGGTGACGTGCGCATCCGCCAGGAAACCGTCAAGATCGACGGCGAATCGAACAACGGCGGCCGCGACAAGGACCGTCAGCGCATCCGTGCCCGCCTGGGCGCCTACAGCGAAATCAACCCGCAAGTGGACACCGGCATCCGCATCGCCACCGGCGGCGGCGACGACGCCCGCTCCACCAACCAGGACATGGACAACTACTTCGACAAGAAGCAGATCTGGCTGGACCTGGGCTACATCGACTACCACCCGGACGCCATCAAGAACCTGCACGTGATCGGCGGCAAGATGCTGCAGCCGTGGGTCAGCATGGGCGACGTGATCTGGGACAGCGACATCAACCCCGAAGGCCTGGCCGTCACCTACAAGTACCCGCTGGGCAGCAGCGCCGAACTGTTCGGCAGCCTGGGCAACTACACCCTCAAGGACAACGTCGACGGCGAAGGCGTGCAGTTCCGCCACGACCTGCGCCTGACCGCCGGCCAACTGGGCAGCCGCTTCGCCATCACCGACAACCTGAAACTGACCCTGGGCGGCAGCGTGTACGCCTACCAGAACGACGAAGACAGCCGC
>NZ_JBIVHR010000119.1:0-15396 GCF_044749305.1 Pseudomonas sp. NPDC089534
CTGCGGCATCACCTGACGGATGAAGGTCAGGGCTTCGTCCTGGGCTTCGACGCTGTCGATCAGCACTTCGCCGATGTCCTGGCGCAGGTAGTCGCGGATGGCGCGGATGATGACGTTGCTTTCCTGGTAGATCAGGAACGGCGCGGAACGGTCCAGCGAGGCTTCCTTGATGGCGGTCCACAGCTGCAGCAGGTAGTCGAGGTCCCACTGCATTTCTTCGCTGCTGCGGCCCAGGCCTGCGGTGCGCACGATCAGGCCCATGTCGGCCGGAGCCACCAGGCCGTTCAGCGCTTCGCGCAGTTCGTTGCGCTCTTCGCCTTCGATGCGGCGGGAGATGCCGCCGGCGCGCGGGTTGTTCGGCATCAGCACGAGGTAGCGGCCGGCCAGGCTGATGAAGGTGGTCAGGGCGGCGCCCTTGTTGCCACGTTCTTCTTTCTCGACCTGGACGATGACTTCCTGGCCTTCGCTCAGGACGTCCTTGATGTTGACGCGGCCTTCAGGGGCTTTCTTGAAGTATTCGCGGGAAATTTCTTTGAGGGGCAGGAAGCCGTGGCGCTCGGAGCCGAAATCGACGAAGGCGGCCTCGAGGCTAGGTTCGATGCGCGTGATGCGGCCCTTGTAGATGTTGGCCTTTTTCTGCTCGCGGGCACCGGACTCGATGTCCAGGTCGTAGAGGCGCTGGCCGTCTACCAGGGCAACACGCAACTCTTCGGGTTGAGTTGCGTTAATCAGCATTCTTTTCATGTAGTACCGTCGGTTTCCGGGCTGCCGGAAACGGCGTTCGGCACACACGACTTCTCACGGTCGGTGTCAGGTGCGTCGGGAGTGGCTGGCCATTCCCGTGTCCAGCGATGTCCGGCCTGTGGCGCGGGTATCGCGACGTACGCGTCCTGCTTGCTGTGGCTACTTAAGCACTCAGTCAGGAGGAGGAATCAACCGGCGGCTGCGGACGGGATGAAGCGTCTTGATAAAGCCTGTCGCTACGCAGTCCAGCGGTTGTGCATCTCCACCCTACACGTATCCCTGATAATTCGGGTGCTGCCGCGCGCAGAATCCGCAGCGGGTTGGCATTTACCGTGAGCTCCGGAAGGGGAGGTCACGCATCATGGCTATTTTTCAGGCGATGTTTCCGAAGCCTTCGCTCGGGGTCATCCGCAGATGACTGCACTTTGTGAACTGGCCGTGAATATGGCGCGCCTGGCGAGTGGAAACTCTGCCTGGCGGCGTGAATCAGGCCTCATGTCACCTGCGCTCGTTGCACCTGCAAACTCCACCGTTACGTAGCGAAAGCCCCGTAGGACGGCCTTGCGCCCTGGTGAATTGCGTTGGTCAGGGCCGGTCTTTGACCGTGGTTCCGCTGTCCAGGCCGCTTTTGGCGGCGTTCGCGACTATAGCAGCAATGATTAAGTGCTTCAATTCCATAAAAATTGTTATCATCCGCGCCATGACGACCACAACCCCTCCGACCTCCGGCGTTCAAATGCTCGAGGTCTCGCCGGAATATGCCGGCCAGCGAATCGACAATTTCCTCCTAGCCCGTCTCAAAGGCGTGCCCAAGACCTTGATTTACCGCATTTTGCGCAAAGGTGAAGTGCGGGTGAACAAGGGGCGGATCAAGCCCGAGTACAAGCTTCAGGCCGGCGATGTCGTGCGTGTGCCGCCGGTGCGCGTGCCTGAGCGCGACGAGCCTGTGCCGGTCGCCCAGGGCTTGCTGCAGCGCCTGGAAGAAGCGATCGTCTACGAAGACAAGGCCCTGATCGTGATCAACAAGCCCGCCGGCATTGCGGTTCACGGCGGCAGCGGGCTCAATTTCGGCGTGATCGAAGCCTTTCGTCAGTTGCGTCCCGACGCGAAGGAGCTGGAGCTGGTGCACCGCCTCGACCGCGACACCTCCGGCCTGCTGATGATCGCCAAGAAGCGCAGCATGCTGCGTCACTTGCACGAGCAGTTGCGCGGTGACGGCGTCGACAAGCGGTACATGGCGCTGGTGCGCGGCCACTGGGCGACATCGATCAAGCAGGTGCGCGCACCGTTGCTCAAGAGCAACCTGCGCTCCGGCGAGCGCATGGTCGAAGTCAACGACGAGGGCAAGGAGGCGTTGACCGTGTTCAAGGTGCTGCGCCGCTTCGGCGAGTTCGCGACCATGGTCGAGGCCAAGCCGGTGACCGGGCGTACCCACCAGATCCGCGTGCATACGCTGCATGCCGGGCATTGCATCGCCGGCGACAGCAAGTACGGCGACGATGATTTCACCAAGGAAATCCGCGAGTTGGGCGGCAAGCGTCTGTTTCTGCATGCGTACATGCTGACGGTGCCGCTGCCTGACGGCGGTGAACTGAAATTGCAGGCCCCGGTGGACGACATGTGGGCCAAGACCGTGGAGCGCCTGAGTGCAGCACCCTGACTACAAACTGCTGATCTTCGATTGGGACGGCACGCTGGCCGACTCCATCGGTCGGATCGTCGAGGCGATGCACGTCGCCTCCGAGCGTTCCGGCTTCGAGTTGCGCGATGATTCCGCCGTCAAGGGCATCATCGGGCTGGGGTTGCCCGAGGCGATCCGCACCCTGTATCCGGAGATCGGCGATGACGAACTGATCGCGTTCCGCGGGCACTACGCCGATCACTACATCGCTGCCGAAGCCGTGCCTTCGCCGCTGTTCGAGGGCGTGGCCGAATCGCTGGAGTCGTTCCGCGCCGACGGTTACCGCCTGGCGGTGGCGACCGGCAAGGCCCGGCGCGGCCTGGATCGGGTGCTGAGGGCACATGGCTGGGAAGATTATTTCGATATCACCCGGGCCGCCGACGAAACCGCGAGCAAGCCGCATCCGTTGATGCTGGAGCAGATCCTTGCCCATTGCGGCGTGAGTCCGGAGCAGGCGCTGATGGTCGGGGACTCTTCCTTCGACCTGGAGATGGCGCGCAATGCCGGCATGGGGTCGGTGGCGGTCAGCTACGGCGCTCAGCCGATCGAGGCGCTGAGGGTGTTCGAGCCGCGTCTGACGATCGACCGGTTCTCTCAATTGCACGCCTGGCTGGGGCAGCAGGCCTAATACGTTTTCCCTGGGGTGGATGGCATGACCGACGAATGGAAAGCACCGGCCAAGGCAAGCGCCGAGGACGGTGATGCGAAGAGCTGGAAGCTGCTGGAGAAGACCCTGTTGGCCAGCGTGCAGGAACAGCGCCGTTCGCGGCGCTGGGGGATCTTCTTCAAGCTGCTGACGTTTGTGTACCTGTTTGTTGCCTTGATCCTGTTCACGCCGCTGATGGACATGGAGAAAAGCGCGGCCCGCGGCCCGAACTACACCGCCTTGATCGACATCAACGGCATGATCGCCGACAAGGAGCCGGCCAGCGCCGACAACATCGTCGGCAGCCTCAGGGCGGCGTTCGAGGACAAGAAGGTCAAGGGCGTGATCCTGCGGATCAACAGCCCGGGCGGCAGTCCGGTGCAGTCGGGTTACGTGTATGACGAAATCAAGCGCCTGCGTGGACTGAACCCGGATACCAAGCTGTATGCGGTCATTTCCGACCTCGGGGCGTCCGGTGCCTACTACATCGCCAGCGCGGCGGATCAGATCTATGCCGACAAGGCCAGCCTGGTGGGCTCTATCGGGGTGACGGCGGCGGGTTATGGCTTTGTCGGCACCATGGAGAAGCTGGGGGTCGAGCGCCGCACCTACACTTCCGGCGAGCACAAGTCGTTCCTGGATCCGTTCCAGCCGCAGAAGCCTGAAGAGACGGCGTTCTGGCAGGGCGTGCTGGATACGACGCACCAGCAGTTCATCAACAGCGTCAAGAAGGGGCGTGGCGACCGGCTCAAGGACAAGGAGCATCCTGAACTCTTCTCTGGCCTGGTCTGGTCCGGCGAGCAGGCTTTGCCGCTGGGGTTGATCGACGGGCTGGGCAATGCCAGCTCGGTGGCGCGCGATGTGATCGGCGAAAAGGAACTGGTGGACTTCACTGTCCAGGAGTCGCCGTTCGACCGTTTCTCCAAGAAGCTCGGCGCCAGCGTGGCCGAGCAGTTGGCGATGTGGATGGGCTTTCACGGTCCGTCGCTGCGCTGAGCGCTCTCTGATACCGGAAACCGGCCTTGAGGGCCGGTTTTTTGTGGGTCAGGGAATTTGCACGCCTTCGGTCAGCAGCATGTCGGTCAGGCGAATCAGCGGCAGGCCGACCAGGCTAGTGGCGTCCGGGCCTTCGGTGCGCTGGAACAGGCTCACGCCCAAGCCTTCGGCCTTGAAGCTGCCGGCGCAGTCGTACGGCTGTTCGGCGCGCAGGTAGCGCTCGATGCGGTTCTCGTCCAGGGTGCGCATGTGCACCGTGAAGGGAATGCAGTCGATTTGACACTGGCCTGTGCGGCTGTTGAGCAGGGCCAGCCCGGTGAGGAATGTGACGCTGGTGCCGCTGGCGGACAGCAGTTGTTCGCGGGCCTTTTCGAAGGTGTGCGGCTTGCCGATGATCCGGTCGCCGAGCACGGCGACCTGGTCGGAGCCGATGATCAGATGGTCGGGGTGGCTGTCGGCGAGGGCGCGGGCCTTCTGTTCGGCAAGGCGCTTGACCAGTTCGGTGGCGGACTCGTTCGGGCGATGGCTTTCGTCGATGTCCGGCGACCGGCAGATGAACGGCAGGCGCAGGCGGCTGAGCAATTCCCGGCGGTAGGTCGAGCTTGAGGCGAGTAATAAAGGCAGCATGCGCATCTCCTGAGGCAGGGTCGGGATTCTAGCGGAGGCGGGCAAGTGACGGACAGGGCGGAATTTCCTTTGACATGGGCGGGGGCATCCCTATAATGCTGCGCCTATGTTGAATGACCCGATTCCACCTCACGTTGACCCGCGCAAATTGGCTGATCGTGGCGCCACCCTTCAAGGTGAGCTGCTGCTGGCCGATTTGGAGAGACTCTGCGACCCGCTTTCCGACGATGTCGGTACGGTGCAGGCCAAATTCGTTTTTGAACGAGATGAACGTAATGCCGTGGTGATCCACAGCGTTATCGACACTGAAGTCAAAATGGTTTGCCAGCGTTGTCTTGAGCTGGTCACCCTGCCGATCCACAGCGAATGCAGTTACGCGGTGGTGAAGGAGGGTGCGAATACCCAGTCGTTACCGAAAGGTTATGACGTGCTGGAACTGGGCGAAGATCCTTTGGATCTGCAGTCACTGATCGAGGAAGAGCTTCTGCTCGCCTTGCCCATTGTGCCTGCTCATCATCCGGAAGAATGCCAGCAGCCGGCGGGCGCAGATGAGCCCGAGCCGAGCGAGGACGAGGTAACGCGGTCCAACCCGTTCAGTGTATTGGCGCAGTTAAAGCGTGACCCAAACGTTTAGGAGTTAATCAATTATGGCTGTTCAGCAGAACAAAAAATCCCGCTCTGCCCGTGACATGCGCCGTTCGCACGACGCTCTCGAGGCGAACGCTCTGTCCGTGGAAAAAACCACCGGTGAAGTACACCTGCGTCACCACGTATCGCCAGAAGGCGTATACCGTGGCCGTAAAGTGATCGACAAGGGCGCCGACGAGTAATCACTTGTCCGCTCAAGTCATCGCGATTGACGCAATGGGCGGGGACTTCGGTCCCCGCAGCATTGTTCAGGCCAGCCTCGCTTGCCTTTCCGCCACACCCTCGCTGCACCTGACCCTCGTCGGTCAACCCTCCCTACTTGAAGAACTGCTCAGCGGCCAATCGGCTGCGGATCGCGCGCGCCTGACGATCATGCCGGCGTCCGAAGTCATCACCATGGACGAAAAACCGGCCCAGGCCCTGCGCGGCAAACCGGACTCGTCGATGCGTGTCGCCCTTGAGCTGCTGCGCGACGGCAAGGTCCAGGCCTGTGTCAGCGCCGGCAACACCGGTGCGCTGATGGCGCTCTCCCGTTTCGTGCTCAAGACCTTGCCCGGCATCGACCGTCCGGCGATGGTCGCGGCGATCCCGACCCAGAAAGGCTATTGCCAGCTGCTCGATCTGGGGGCCAACGTCGATTGCAGCGCCGAGCATCTGCTGCAGTTCGCGGTGATGGGGTCGGTGGCGGCGCAGACCCTGGGCATTGCCCGTCCGCGGGTGGCGCTGCTGAATATCGGCACCGAGGACATCAAAGGCAACCAGCAGGTCAAGCTGGCGGCCACCTTGCTGCAGGCCGCACGGGGCATTCACTACATCGGGTTCGTCGAAGGGGACGGGTTGTACCGCGGCGAAGCGGATGTCGTGGTGTGCGACGGGTTCGTCGGCAATATCCTGCTCAAGTCCAGCGAAGGGCTGGCGGCGATGATCTCGGCGCGAATCGAGGCGCTGTTCAAGAAGAACATGGCGTCCCGGGCGGTCGGAGCGCTGGCGTTGCCGCTGATGAAGCGCTTGCAGGCCGACCTGGCGCCGGCGCGGCACAACGGGGCGAGTTTCCTCGGGTTGCAGGGCATTGTGGTGAAAAGTCACGGCTCCGCTGGGGTTCAGGGCTTTCAGAGCGCGATTCAGCGCGCCTTGATCGAGATTCAGGAGAACCTGCCCGAGCGTCTTCACGGCCGTCTGGGGGATTTGTTGTCTTAGGCGTTTTCGTCGGACAATGCTTAAATGTGACCGCCCGGTTCAAAGGGCCATCCAACTGTCAGTTTCTTGCGTCCTCCTAGCGGGGCGCCAATTCTTCGACGACAAGATCATTAGGGGCTTGTTACATGTCTGCTTCCCTCGCATTCGTCTTTCCAGGACAGGGTTCGCAGTCCCTCGGCATGCTGGCCGAGCTGGGCGCGGAACATCCATCGATCCTCGAAACCTTCAAAGAAGCCTCCGATGCCCTGGGCTACGACCTGTGGGCGCTGACCCAGCAGGGCCCGGAAGAGCTGCTCAACCAGACCGACAAGACCCAACCCGCCATCCTGACCGCCTCCATCGCTCTGTGGCGCCTGTGGCTGGCTGAAGGTGGCGCGCGTCCGGCGTTCGTCGCCGGCCACAGCCTGGGCGAGTACAGCGCGCTGGTCGCCGCCGGCAGCCTGAGCCTGGCCGATGCGGTGAAGCTCGTCGAGCGCCGTGGCCAGTTGATGCAGGAAGCGGTTCCGGCCGGTCAGGGCGGCATGGCTGCCATTCTCGGCCTGGAAGACGCCGACGTGCGGGCCGCCTGCGCCGAAGCGGCACAGGGCGAAGTGGTGAGCGCGGTCAATTTCAACTCGCCGGGCCAGGTGGTGATCGCCGGCGCCAAGGCGGCCGTCGACCGTGCCATCGAAATCTGCAAGGCCAAAGGCGCCAAGCGGGCCATGCCGCTGCCGGTGAGCGTGCCGTCGCACTGCGAACTGATGCGTCCGGCCGCTGAGCGCTTCGCCGAAGCCGTCGCCGCCATCGACTGGCAGGCGCCGCAGATTCCGGTGGTGCAGAACGTCAGCGCCCAGGTGCCGGCGGATCTGGACACCCTCAAGCGTGACCTGCTCGAACAGCTGTACAAGCCGGTGCGCTGGGTCGAGTCCGTACAGACCCTGGCCGCCAGCGGCGCGACCAGCCTGGTCGAGTGCGGTCCCGGCAAGGTCCTGGCCGGCCTGAACAAGCGCTGCGCCGAAGGCGTATCGACTTCCAACCTCAATACCCCAGACGCTTTCGCTGCCGCCCGTGCAGCGCAGGCCTGAATCAGGAGAAACTTGCATGAGTCTGCAAGGTAAAGTTGCACTGGTCACCGGCGCGAGCCGTGGCATCGGCCAGGCCATCGCCCTGGAACTGGGTCGTCAGGGCGCCATCGTCGTCGGCACCGCGACTTCCGCGTCGGGCGCCGAGCGCATTGCCGCCACCCTGAAGGAACACGGCATCCAGGGCACCGGCCTGGAACTCAACGTCACCAGCGACGAGTCCGTCAGCGCGGTGCTGGCAAGCATCCAGGAGCAGTTCGGCGCGCCGGCGATCCTGGTCAACAATGCCGGCATCACCCGCGACAACCTGATGATGCGCATGAAAGACGACGAATGGTACGACGTGATCGATACCAACCTGAACAGTCTGTATCGCCTGTCCAAGGGCGTTCTGCGCGGCATGACCAAGGCGCGTTGGGGTCGGATCATCAGTATCGGCTCGGTGGTGGGTGCCATGGGCAACGCCGGCCAAGTAAACTATGCGGCCGCCAAGGCCGGTCTGGAAGGTTTCAGCCGGGCGATGGCCCGTGAAGTCGGTTCGCGTTCGATTACGGTCAACTCGGTGACCCCGGGGTTCATCGACACCGATATGACCCGCGAGCTGCCGGAAGCGCAGCGCGAAGCCCTGCAGACGCAAATTCCGCTGGGTCGTCTGGGGCAGGCTCAAGAGATCGCATCCGTGGTCGCTTTTCTTGCGTCCGACGGCGCGGCATACGTGACCGGGGCTACAATCCCGGTGAACGGCGGGATGTACATGTAAGACAAATGTGACGGATTGCTTCAAAAAAATGTCATACGAGCTGTCTAAAATCCGTTATAAAGCTGCAATCTATTTATAGGCAGAGGGCTGCAGGGTTCGAGGAGTGAAGCTTTCAGTTGAAAAGCTGAAAAGCCTTTCTATACACTTACCCACTGGCCAGCTGCCTGAATTTGTCCATTAGGAGTGAAAACAAGGTATGAGCACCATCGAAGAGCGCGTCAAGAAAATCGTTGCCGAGCAACTGGGTGTTAAAGAAGAAGAAGTGAAGAACGAATCTTCCTTCGTTGACGACCTGGGTGCCGACTCCCTTGACACCGTTGAGCTGGTGATGGCTCTGGAAGAGGAATTCGAGACCGAAATCCCTGACGAAGAAGCCGAGAAGATCACTACCGTACAAGCTGCAATCGATTACGTTAACGCTAACAAGGCGTAATAGTTTGTAATCGTTGTTCGCTGTCATGGAAAAACCGCACTGCCATCATGGCGTGCGGTTTTTTCTTTAGGCCTGATGCAAATCGTCATTTGAAAAAGGAGAGTGCTGTGTCGCGTAGACGCGTCGTAGTCACCGGTATGGGTATGTTGTCGCCACTGGGCACGGACGTGCCGAGCAGTTGGCAGGGCATTCTGGCTGGCCGCAGTGGCATTGGTCTGATCGAACACACCGACCTTTCTGCCTATTCCACCCGCTTTGGCGGCTCGGTAAAGGGCTTCAATGTCGAGGAATACCTGTCGGTCAAGGAAGCACGCAAGCTCGACCTGTTCATTCAGTACGGTCTCGCTGCGGGTTTTCAGGCCGTGCGCAACGCCGGCCTGGAAGTCACCGACGCCAACCGTGAACGCATTGGCGTGGCCATGGGTTCGGGTATCGGCGGTCTGACCAACATCGAAGAAACCAGCCGCACCTTGCACGAAACCGGCCCGCGCCGGATTTCCCCGTTCTTCGTGCCCGGCTCGATCATCAACATGATTTCTGGCTTCCTGTCGATCCACCTGGGCGCACAGGGGCCCAACTACGCCATCGCCACGGCCTGCACCACCGGTACGCACTGCATCGGCATGGCGGCTCGCAACATCATGTACGGCGAAGCCGACGTGATGATTGCCGGCGGTGCCGAAATGGCCGCCTGCGGCCTGGGCATGGGCGGCTTCGGCGCCTCCCGCGCGCTGTCGACCCGCAACGACGAGCCTACCCGTGCCAGCCGTCCGTGGGACAAGGGCCGCGACGGTTTCGTGCTGTCCGACGGCGCCGGCGCCCTGGTGCTCGAAGAGCTGGAGCACGCCAAGGCCCGTGGCGCGACCATCTACGCCGAACTGATCGGCTTCGGCACCAGCGGCGATGCCTACCACATGACGTCGCCGCCCGCCGACGGCGCCGGTGCCGCACGATGCATCACCAATGCGCTGCGTGACGCGAAGATCAACGCCGACCAGGTGCAGTACATCAACGCTCACGGCACTTCGACCCCGGCCGGCGACCTCGCCGAAGCCCAGGCGATCAAGTCCGTGTTCGGCGATCACGCCTACAGGCTGGCCGTGAGCTCGACCAAGTCGATGACCGGCCACCTGCTGGGTGCGGCGGGGGCGGTCGAGGCGATCTTCAGCGTGCTGGCGATCAACGGTCAGGTGGCGCCTCCGACCATCAACCTCGATGAGCCGGACGACGGCTGCGACCTCGATTTCGTGCCGCACACTGCGCGCAACATGGACATCGACGTCGTGCTGTCCAACTCCTTCGGGTTTGGCGGCACCAACGGCACGTTGGCGTTCCGCCGGTTCGCCGGCTGATGGACTGCTGGGTCGACGGTCAACCGGCTGACGCACTGTCGCTGAAAGACCGCGGCCTGGCCTACGGCGACGGCCTGTTCGAGACCGTCGCCGTGCGGGGCGGGCAGCCGCTGTTGCTGGAGCGGCATCTGGCGCGCCTGGCCGAAGGCTGCTCGCGCCTGGCCATCGCGGCCGACATCGAGCAGGTTCGCCATGAGCTGTCGGCCTACGCCCGGGCGATGGGCGAAGGTGTGCTCAAACTCATCCTCACCCGTGGCGACGGCCTGCGGGGGTATGCGCCAGACGCGGCGGCCCAGGGCCGGCGCATCCTGCTGGGCAACCCTCCGGCGACCTATCCCGCGGCCCATGGCGAGCAGGGCGTTCGTCTGTTTCCGTGCAGCACACGCCTCTCCCATCAACCGCTCCTTGCCGGGCTCAAGCATCTCAATCGCCTGGAACAGGTCATCGCCCGCGCCGAATGGCAGGATGGCGAGCACGCCGAAGGCCTGATGCTCGATCAGGCCGGCCGGGTGATCGAGGGCGTGTTCAGCAACCTGTTCCTGGTGCGCGACGGCGTACTGGTCACCGCAGACCTGAAGCGTTGCGGGGTGGCCGGTGTGATGCGCGCCGAGCTGCTGTCTCAGGCCCGTGCCCTTGGAATTGCCACCCAAATCACCGACATCGGCCTCGAACAGCTGCAATGGGCCGATGAAGTGTTTGTCTGCAACAGCGTCTATGGCGTCTGGCCGGTACGTGCCTGCGCCGCACTGAGCTGGCCGGTTGGCCCGCTCACCCGTAAACTGCAAACCATTGCCCGCGCGCTACTGGATGCCTGATTCGTGAGACGTAAATTATTGCTGCTGCTGGAGACCGGACTGGTTCTGGCAGGGCTGCTGATGGGCGCGAGCGCCTGGAAGATTCATTCGGCGCTGGAACAGCCGCTGAACATCACGCAGGAAGAACTGCTGGATGTACCCAAGGGGTCGACCCCGACCCGCACTTTCCTCGGGCTTGAAGCTGACGGCGTCATCAAGGACGCTTTCTGGCTGCGGGTCTATTGGCGCTTCAACCTGGCCGGCACCCCGATTCACAGCGGTGAATACCGCATGCAGCCGGGCATGACCGTCAACGGTCTGATCGAGTTGTGGAAGCGGGGGGATGTGGTTCAGTACAGCCTGACCCTGGTCGAAGGCTGGAACTTCCATCAGGTGCGCGCCGCCTTGGCCAAGGACGAGAAGCTCGAGCAGACCCTCAACGGCCTCAGCGACAGCCAGGTGATGGAGAAGATCGGCCATCGCGGCCTGTTCCCGGAAGGCCGTTTCTTCCCGGACACCTACCGTTTCGTGCGTGGCATGAGCGACACCGAGCTGCTCAAGAAGGCCTTCGACCGCCTGGACGAAGTGTTGGCCAAGGAGTGGGAGAGCCGCTCGGCCGATGCACCTTACACCGAGCCTTACCAGGCGTTGATCATGGCTTCGCTGGTGGAGAAGGAAACCGGCGTGCCCCAGGAGCGCGGCCAGATCGCCGGCGTGTTCGTGCGGCGCATGGCGCTCGGCATGCAGCTGCAGACCGATCCGACCGTGATCTACGGGCTGGGCGACCGCTACAACGGCAAGCTGACCCGCGCCCATCTCAAGGAAGCCACGCCCTACAACACGTATGTGATTCCGGGATTGCCGCCGACGCCGATCGCCATGGTCGGACGCGAGGCGATCCACGCGGCGCTCAATCCGGTGGAAGGCAACAGCCTGTATTTCGTCGCCCGTGGCGATGGCAGCCATGTCTTCTCCGACGATCTGGACGCGCACAACAACGCCGTGCGTGAGTTCCAGCTCAAGCGGCGCGCCGACTACCGCTCGAGCCCCGCGCCGGCCGGTCAGGTCGCCGCGCCGGAAGCTGCACCGGCGGGCGAGGATGCAATGCCTGCGGCCTCGCCCGATGCCGCGCCGGAGTCGTTGCCGTCGGTTCCTCCGCAGGAACCGGTGCCGGCCCCCGACGCGACCGCTCCGCAAACGACGCAATGAACTTGATGAAGGACTGCCTGTGACTGGCTTGTTTATCACCCTGGAAGGCCCGGAAGGCGCCGGCAAGAGCACCAACCGCGAGTATCTCGCCGAGCGCCTGCGCGACGCCGGCATCGAAGTGGTGCTGACCCGCGAACCCGGCGGCACGCCGATGGCCGAGCGGATCCGTGAAGTGCTGCTGGCTCCGGCCGATGAGGTCATGAACCCGGACACCGAACTGCTGCTGGTGTTCGCGGCCCGTGCGCAGCACCTGGCCGAAGTGATCCGTCCGGCGCTGGCCCGCGGTGCGGTGGTGCTGTGCGACCGCTTCACCGATTCGACCTACGCGTACCAGGGCGGTGGTCGCGGCTTGTCGCTGGAGCGCATCGCCACGCTGGAAAGCTTTGTCCAGGGCGATCTGCGCCCGGACCTGACGCTGATTTTCGACCTGCCGGTGGATGTCGGCCTGGCCCGGGCCGCGGCCCGGGGCCGGCTGGATCGTTTCGAGCTGGAAGGGCAGGCGTTTTTCGAGGCGGTGCGCAGTGCGTTCCTCAAGCGGGCCGCGGCGGATCCTGAGCGTTATGCCCTGATCGATGCCGCTCAGCCTTTGGCCCAGGTTCAGCGCTCCATCGACGCCTTGCTGCCGCGTCTGCTGGAGCGCAGCCGTGGCTGAAGCCTATCCGTGGCAGGACGGCCTCTGGCGGCAACTGGCCGGCCGCAGCCAGCACGCGCACGCTTACCTGCTGCACGGCCCCGCCGGGATCGGCAAGCGGGCGCTGGCCGAACGGCTGATGGCCAGTCTGCTGTGCCAGCGACCGACGCCGGACGCCTGCGGCGAATGCAAATCCTGCCTGCTGCTCAAGGCCGGCAGCCATCCGGACAACTACATCCTGGAGCCGGAGGAGGCCGACAAGGCGATCAAGGTCGACCAAGTGCGCGACCTGGTGAGTTTCGTGGTGCAGACCGCGCAACTGGGCGGGCGCAAAGTGGTGCTGATCGAGCCGGTGGAGTCGATGAACATCAACGCCGCCAACGCCTTGCTCAAGAGCCTTGAGGAGCCTTCCGGCGACACCGTGCTGCTGTTGGTCAGCCACCAGCCGAGCCGCCTGCTGCCGACGATCAAGAGCCGCTGCGTGCAGCAGGCTTGTCCGCTGCCGGGCGAGGCCATGAGCCTGACGTGGCTGGCCGGCGCCTTGCCGGAATGTTCCGAAGACGAGCGTGTCGAACTGTTGACCCTGGCCGCCGGTTCGCCGCTGGCGGCGGTCACCTTGCACAATCAGGGCGTGCGGGAGCAGCGGGCGCAGGTGGTCGACGGGGTGAAGAAGCTGCTCAAGCAGCAGCAGTCCGCGATGCAACTGGCCGAGGAATGGAAGAGTATTCCGATGCTGCGCCTGTTCGACTGGTTCTGCGATTGGTCGAACCTGATCCTGCGCTATCAGTTGACCCAGGATGAAAACGGCCTGGGCCTGGGCGACATGCAAAAGGTCGTGCAGTACCTGGCGCAGAAAAGCGCCCAGGGCAAAGTGCTCGACATCCAGGACTGGATCCTGGCCCAGCGCCAGAAGGTGCTGAGCAAGGCCAACCTCAATCCGGCGCTGTTGCTGGAGTCGCTGCTGGTGCAGTGGGCGGGGTTGCCTGCCCAGCGGTGATGGCTGAATGAACGACCCAAAAGCGATGGTGTGCGCCTAGACTCTGAAGATCAGCAGTGGAGGTCAACATGAATGAACCTGTCAGCCCCGGGCCGCGCAACGGCATCCTGTCCCTGGCCATCAAGGACAAGTCTGTGCTGTACGCCGCCTACATGCCGTTCATCAAAAACGGAGGCCTGTTCATCCCGACCAACAAAAGCTACAGGTTGGGCGATGAGGTGTTCATGCTGCTGCACCTGATGGACGAGGCGGAAAAGATTCCGGTCGCCGGCAAGGTGGCCTGGATCACCCCGAAAGGGGCGCAAGGCAACCGCGCGGCGGGCGTCGGCGTGCAGTTCAACGATGGCGACAACACCGCCCGCAGTCGCATCGAAACCCACCTGGCCGGAGCCCTGAAGTCCGACCGTCCCACTCATACGATGTAAGTTGCAGCCTTTTTATGCTTGTAGATTCCCATTGCCACCTCGATCGCCTTGACCTCGCCGCCCACGACGGCTCCCTGGATGCCGCCCTGGATACCGCCCGGCAACGCGGGGTCGGGCATTTTCTGTGCATCGGCGTCAGCGCCGACAACGCCGCCGATGTGAAAGCGCTGGCCGAACGTTACGACGATGTCGACTGTTCGGTGGGTGTGCATCCGCTGGACGTCCAGCCGGGCGCGGCGCCGGCGCTGGACTGGCTGTTGCGCGAGGTCGATCACC
This sequence comes from Pseudomonas sp. NPDC089534, assembly GCF_044749305.1. Classification (NCBI taxonomy): domain Bacteria; kingdom Pseudomonadati; phylum Pseudomonadota; class Gammaproteobacteria; order Pseudomonadales; family Pseudomonadaceae; genus Pseudomonas; species Pseudomonas sp. NPDC089534. The sequence goes on from NZ_JBIVHR010000119.1 coordinate 14,478, forward strand.
CCAAAGTGGTGGCCATCGGTGAGACCGGGCTGGACTACCACTACGAACCGGAAGCCGCCGAGCTCCAGCAGGAGTCCTTCCGGTTGCACCTGCAGGCCGCGCAGCAGACCGGCAAGCCGGTGATCATCCATACCCGTGGCGCGCGCGAGGACACCCTGGCGCTGTTGCGCGAGGCGGCGCTGCCCCAGGCCGGCGTGCTGCATTGCTTCACCGAGGATTGGGACATGGCCAAGGCCGCCCTCGACATGGGCTACTACATTTCCCTGTCGGGCATCGTGACGTTCCGCAACGCCGATGCGTTGCGCGATGTGGCCAGCCGCGTTCCGGCCGATCGGCTGCTGGTGGAGACCGACTCGCCTTACCTCGCGCCGATCCCGTATCGCGGCAAGCCGAACCTGCCGCAGTACGTGCGGGAAGTGGCAGAGTTCCTGGCGATGCTGCGGGGGGAGAGCTACGAGCGCTTTGCCGAGCAGACCACGGCGAACTTCAGGCGGCTGTTTCCGCTGGCCCATGTAAGCGCCTGAATCGCAGGCAAAAAAAACCCGGGTTCTGGGGGGTGAATCCGGGTTAAGACCATTAGGAGTAAAACAAAGGCACGCGGTCCTTTGGTACCTTTACCGGCGCGGCACTTGGGGGAGATGCCGCCCGACAGTTCAAGTATTGATCAGTCTGGCGTTCAGTCCAGCGGGTCGGCCGGGGTTTTTAAACAAATTTGGAATACGATCGCTTCGGTTGAGTTCTCATTCCCCGGCAAACGTTCGTGAAATGAACGGGATACACAGATATGGTCGGATGATCCGTGCATTTTTGCGCAAGTTAGGCATAATACGCGGCTTCGTATTTTGACCCCTACAGACCTTTTCTTATGCACAAAGAACCTCGTAAGGTCCGTGAGTTTCGTCGCCGCGAGCAAGAAATT
>NZ_JBIVHR010000120.1:0-15247 GCF_044749305.1 Pseudomonas sp. NPDC089534
TGACATAGGAATTGCGCGAGTGGAACGCCATCTGCCGCGCCGCCACCGGCAACGGTATGACCTTGATCCCCGGCAGGTGCAGGTTGACCAGTTGGCGGATGCGCTCCACCGGGCCGACCTTGAGGTGCGCCGGCAGGCGGTGGCGCAGTTCTTCGGAGTCGCAGTTGGCGCTGGCCGCCAGCACGAACGAGGCCGAGCCGAGCAGTTTGTGGTCGTGCAAAGGCGACACGATGATCCCGTACTGGCGTGCCTGCAGGATCAGCTCGATGGCGTGCTGCTCCAGCACCATCGACAGCACCTGACGGATCGACTCCATCAGCTTGCGGAAGCTCGCGCCCTGGTCGGCGTGGGAGTAGCGGCTGTCCAGGCGCGGACGCTTGTTGTCGCTGGAGAAGGTCGCCAGGTCGCCGAGCATGGTCAGCAGCGTGCGGTACAGCTCTTCCGGGTGCACTTGCTCCAGGCCCAGGTAGTGGCGCAGCAGCAGTTCGGTGCGGTTGATCAGCTGCAGCATCATGAAGTCGCCGACTTCCGCGCCGCCGACCTTGCCGTTGGAGCGGATGCGCTCGGCGATGGTGTCGCCCCGGTGGTTGAGCATGCTGATGACTTCTTTCAGGCACGACAGCAGGTAGCTGGAGGCGTGGGCCTGGATGTAGGTCGGCACGAAATCCGGGTCGAGGCTGATCACGCCGTCCGGCGTGGTGTCGAGCACGTCGCAGATCTTCAGCTTCACGTAGGCCTGGTCGCTCTGCTGCTCGCCGAGCAGCAGCTTGAAGTCCGGGCGGCCGCACTTGACCTGGCTCGACGAGTCGTCGCCGGCGTTGGAATCGGCCACTTCGGTCTCGTAGGCGGTGTAGCGCGCCAGCACGTCGGACTGCTCCGGACGGCGGGCCTCGATGTGGTTGCCGGTGACCAGCGGCAGCGCCAGGTAGATCGGCGTGTTGCCGGTGTTCGGCGGCACGTCCAGGGCCAGCGGCTCGGTGTTGCCGCCGAGCTCGAACAGGCTGCCGTCCGGCAGGATCCCCGAGGCTTCGCTGATCACAAGCTTGCCCATGTTGAGGAACTGCAGGTCGATCTCAAGGTTCAGGAACCCCCAGGTGTAGCCGCCCAGCAACTGGGTGCGGGTCTTCATCTGGTGGTCGTAGTAGCGGTCGTTGTGCTGGAAGTGCTGCGGACGCAGCAGCATGCCTTCCTGCCAGATGACTTTATGGGTATTCATGGTCAGTCACCCGCCTTGGCCAGCACGGCATGGGTATTGCGGATGCCGGCCTGATCGAGGGTCAGGTCGACGTCGTTGATTTCCACCGGGGTGATCTGCACGGTGTGGCGCCATTGGGCGTCCGACAGGTCGCGGTAGGCGGCGAGGATGCCGACGTAGCGGCTGCCCTCCTCCACGCTGAGCTTGAGCTCGACGGTTTCGCCCGGGCGCAGCTCCAGTTCTTCGCTGGCCACCAGGTCCGGGTTGAGGGATTCCTTGGCGCGTTCGTAGAGGCTGAAGAAGTCGGCGTTCTCGAAGGTCACCGGGTGCTTGAGCTCGAACAGGCGCACCACGATCGGCGAAGGCCGGCCGTTGAGGTCCAGATTCAGTTGGTCGCTGCCGGTCAACTTCAGGTTGACCTTGGTCATCGTCGAATACGGCGTCAGCGACGAGCAGCCGGCCAGCAGCACCAGCGCGGCGAAGGCCGTCAGCGTCTTGAGAAAAGCGGTCGAGCGGCGAGGCATGCGCATCATCCTTGAAGATCGGTGTGTAGGGTGGAAATCAGGCGGATCTGTTCTTCGTAGGCCTGGGCGAAGTCGCGCGCCAGCAGGCGCTCGCTCCAGTCGTCGTCCTGGCGCAGGGCCTGGTGGTAGCGGCCGAAGGCTCTCCAGCGGCCGCCGGAGGTGGCGATCAGCGGCTTGTTGTCGCGCTCGAAACGCAGGGTCAGCTGCTCCGGCGAGAAGTGCTCCAGGGTGCCGCGCACCGCCGCACGGCTGGCGGTCAGCAGGGCCACCTGATGCGCCTGCAAGTCGCGGAACGCACGGGACACCGCCTGCGCCGCCGGCAGGTGCCCCGGCTTGTGCGGCTGCAGCAGCATGCCCAGCGCTTCGCCGGCATCCACCGCGAACTTCAGCGGGTTCTTGTTGGTGCCCTGGGCGGTGGTCTGGGCCAGGCGCAGTTCGTTTTTCAGCTCCGAACGGGTACGCAGGCTCTGCTGCAGGCCGCCGATGCTCTGCTTGAGCAGGCGCGCCGCGTTCAGCGCCAACTCTTCGCGCTCGTCGTGGCTCAGGCCTTTGAGATCCACGCCCAGTGCCGTGCCGAAGTGTTCCCAGAACCCTTCGCTCTGGCGCTCGACGGCCTTCGGCGCCGGGGCCGGCTCAGGCTTGGCCGGTTCGCTGATCAGCTCCGGCACCATCAGGCTTTCCATGTCGATGCGGGCGTAGTCGGCGCGCTGACGGGAGTCCTCGGGCTTGGTGTTGGGCGCCAGCAGCTCTTCGATCTCCGAGTACACGCGCTCCTGCTGCTCCAGCGCGTTGAGCGGGTCGAGGTCGAGGAAGGCGTCGTCCGGGATGATGCTGCCGGCGGCACGGGGGCGCCCGGCTTCGCCGTCGAAGGTCGCCGGGTCGCGCACCAGCCGCGCGCGGATCTCGAAATCGCCCAGCACGTAGGTGCTGCCGTGCTCGATGCGCACCGGCTCGCCCTTGTGCAGGCGGGCGCCGCTCTCACCGTCCTGCACGCCGTTGCTGCTGGTGTCGGTGAGGAAAAACGTGCCCTCGCGGTAGCTGACGATCGCGTGGTGGTTGGACAGGTGCCGCTTGCGGTCCGGGATGATCCAGTCGCAGTCCTCGCCCCGTCCGATCACGCCGCCGGCCTGCTTGAAGGTCTTCTGGCACAGTTCGGTGGGCACGAACTGCTTGGTGTTCAGCATTTCGAAAACCAGTTCCATGTTTGATGCTCCTTGCGGTCACTTGCCGCGATTGGCCGCCTGCGGATCACCCAACGGGCGATAGTCCTTGTCGTTGTATTTGTAGTTGCCGCTGCAGCCGCCGAGGCCGCATAGAACGACGAGGGTCAGCAGGACGGCTTGCCAGTGACGTACAGGCATCAGAGGGTCTCCAGGTGTAGACAAAGCACAAAGCGCCGACCCTTGCGGGCGGCGCTGAAAGAGGTGTTCGGGGTGTTGGCGAAGGCTCTGCATCGGGGCCTTTCGCCAAACCACCGGGATTGCGCCCGGTGCCCCTGTGGCGAGGGAGCTCGCTCCCGCTCGGCTGCGCAGCAGCCGCAGATCGCCGGAAGATCGCGGCGTCCGGTCTTGAGGGCGCTGCGCACCCCGGCGGGAGCAAGCTCCCTCGCCACAGGCGGCATTGTGGCCGCGGGGGCGGTGACGGTCGGGTCAGCCATCGAAGTCCCCCAAATTGATGTTCAGTCGGCCGAGCCGGTACAGCAGCGTGCGCCGGGGCAGGCCCAGTTCGCGGGCGGCCAGGGTCTGGTTGCCGTCGTTCTTGCGCAGGCAGTCGAGCAGCAGCGTGCGTTCGACCCGCTCCAGCCGTTCGCGCAGGTTCAGGCCGCTGTTGTCTTCCGGCGGCGGTTCCAGGCGCAGGGAAAAATGCTCGGCCAAAAGCTCGCCGCCCTCGCACAGCAGCACCGCCCGCTCGACCAGCCCTTTGAGCTCGCGCACGTTGCCGGGGAAGCTGTAGCCGGACAGGTGCTCCAGCGCCGCCTCGGACCAGCGCACCGGGTCGCGCTGCAGGAACGCGCAGGCCTTGTCGGCGAAGTGCCGGGCCAGGTCGAGGATGTCGCCTTCGCGGTGACGCAGGGCCGGCAGTTCGATCGGGAACTGCGCGAGGCGGTAGTACAGGTCTTCGCGGAACTTGCCCTCGCTGACCAGCACCGACAGGTCGCGGTGGGTCGCGGCGATGATGCGCACGTCGATCTTGTGGGTGTCGTTGGAGCCCAGCGGACGGATCTCGCTTTCCTGCAACACGCGCAACAGCTTGGCCTGCAGCGACAGCGGCATGTCGCCGATCTCGTCCAGCAGCAGGGTGCCGCCGTTGGCCGCGTCGAACAGCCCGGCGCGGTCGCGGTCGGCGCCGGTGAAGGCGCCCTTGCGGTAGCCGAACAGCTCGCTTTCCAGCAGGTTTTCCGGGAACGCCGCGCAGTTCTGCACGATGAACGCCTGGGAGCGGCGCGGGCCGCAGTCGTGGATCGCCCGCGCCACCACTTCCTTGCCGGTGCCGGTCTCGCCGCGCAGCAGCACGGTGTAGGGGCTGTGCAGCACCTTGCCGATCAGCGAGTAGGTCTGGCGCATCGCCGCGCTCTTGCCGATCAGGCCGTAGCCGCTGATGCTCGGCACGCTGCGCAGCGCCGGCTCGGCTGCGCACGCCGGTTGCCGCAGGCGTTGCAGCAGGTGCAGTTGGCCGAGCACGAACGAGCCGAGCTGGCCGAGGGAATCGGCGAAGCCTTGCAGGTCGGCATGGCGCCGGCTGGCGCACAGCAGCAGCCCTTCGACCGCCTTCTGCGGGTTGACCAGCGGCACGCACAGCAGCGACTGCCACGGCGCGGACGTCGCCGGCAGGAAGCTGGTCTCGTGCAGGCTGCCGCTCAGTTCGCTCAGGCACACCACGCGGTTCTGGCACAGGGCGAACTGCAGCAGCTGTTCGCCGTTGTAGTCCGCCGGCAGGCTCGCCGCCTCGCGCGGCTGCAGCACGCCGTCGAGGCATTCGGCGTTCATCCCCAGGCACGTGTGCGTGGCGTCGAGCAGGTACAGCTGCGTCAGTTCGCAACCGCTCAGTTGCGCCAGGCCGCGCACGAACTCACCCAGCAGCGCAGCGCCGTCCGCCGCCCGCGACAGGCTGGCGAACTGCGCCAGCAAGGCTTCGGCATAGGCCAGCGGCTGCGGCACTTGAGTGAACATCACACCCACCTCAAGCGAACTCGCAGGTCACGCCGGCATCGCCGTCGAGGGTGGCGTGCACGCGCTGCAGGCTTTCGCCGGTGGCCATGGCGTCGAGCAGGCGGTCGGCCACCAGCGGCAGCACGTGCTGGTCGAGCAGATGGTCGATCAGGCGCGCGCCGCTTTCGCTCTGGGTGCAGCGCTCGGACAGGTGATCGACGAGGTTCTGGCACCAGGTGAAATCCAGCTGACGGCGGTTCAGGCGCTCGCCCAGACGGCCCAGCTTGATCTCGATCAGCTCGCGCAGCACCGGGCCGCCCACCGGGTAGTACGGCACCACTTTCATGCGCGCCAGCAGGGCCGGCTTGAAGTGCTTGCTCAGCACCGGGCGGATGGTCTCTTCCAGCACTTCGGCGGTCGGCCGCTGGCCGTTCTCGCACAGGTCGCTGATGCGGTCGCTGCCCAGGTTCGAGGTCATCAGGATCAGCGTGTTGCGAAAGTCGATCTCACGCCCTTCGCCGTCGTTGGCCACGCCCTTGTCGAAGATCTGGTAGAACAGGTTGAGCACGTCCGGATCCGCCTTCTCGACTTCGTCGAGCAGCACCACCGAGTACGGCTTCTGGCGCACGGCTTCGGTGAGCATGCCGCCCTCGCCGTAGCCGACGTAGCCTGGCGGCGCGCCGATCAGGCGGGAGACGGTGTGCTTCTCCTGGAACTCGGACATGTTGATGGTGGTGATGAAACGGTCGCCGCCGTACAGCAGGTCGGCCAGCGCCAGCGCGGTTTCGGTCTTGCCGACGCCGCTCGGGCCCACCAGCAGGAACACGCCCACCGGCGCGTCCGGCTTGTTCAGGCCGGCGGCGGTGGCGCGCATCGAACGGTCGAGGGCGTGCACGGCCTGCTCCTGGCCGCGGATGCGGGTGCGCAGGTCGGTGGCGAAGCTCGCGACCTTGGCGTTGTGTTCACGGGCCAGCTGCGCCAGCGGCACGCCGGTCCAGGCGCTGATCACTTCGGCCACCAGGCGCGGGCAGACTTCGAAGCTGACCAGACGCTCCTTGGCCTGGGCGGCGGTCAGGGCGCTGTGGGTCTCATGCAGCTCGGCCTCCAGCGCCTCGACGCTTTGGGCCTCATCGGTCTCGGCCACGAGGGTTTCGATCACGGTGCCTTCGGCGTCTTCCTCGATGCTCACCACCGGCTCGACCGCCGCCGCTTCGCGGGCCTTGGCCAGTTGCTGGCGCAGCTCCAGCAGGCGCTCGGCCAGTTGCTTCTGTTCGGTCCACAGGGTTTCCAGCGCGGCCATTTCGTCTTCGGCCTCGTCCAGACGCGCTTCCAGCGCCTCCAGCGCTTCGTGGTCGACCGGCAGGCCGGCCTCGGCGTCGCGGCGCAGGGCCTGGCGCTGACGGCCACCTTCGGCCAGTTCGCCGCGCAGGCGCTCCAGGCTTTCCGGGGCGGCGGCCAGGCTGATGCGCACGCGGGCGCAGGCGGTGTCGAGCACATCGACAGCCTTGTCCGGCAGTTGACGGCCGGCCAGGTAACGGGCGGACAGTTCCGCCGCCGACACCACCGCGTCATCGCGCAGGTAGATGCCGTGGCTCTTCTCGTAGACCTGGGCCAGGCCACGCAGGATGGTCACGGCTTCGTTGACGGTCGGCTCGTGCAGCTGGACCGGCTGGAAGCGGCGGGCCAGCGCCGGATCCTTCTCGAAGTATTTCTTGTACTCGGCCCAGGTGGTGGCGGCGATGGTGCGCAGCTCGCCGCGGGCCAGCGCCGGCTTGAGCAGGTTGGCCGCGTCGGAACCGCCGGCATTGCCGCCGGCGCCGATCAGGGTGTGGGCTTCGTCGATGAACAGGATGATCGGCTTCGGCGAGGCTTTGACCTCGTCGATCACGCCCTTGAGGCGGCGCTCGAACTCACCCTTCACGCTGGCGCCGGCCTGCAGCAGGCCCATGTCCAGGGCCAGCAGCTCGACGCCCTTGAGCACCTGCGGCACTTCGCCGGCGGCGATGCGCGAGGCCAGGCCTTCGACGATGGCGGTCTTGCCGACGCCGGCCTCGCCCACCACGATCGGGTTGTTCTTGCGGCGCCGGGCGAGGATGTCGACCATCTGGCGGATCGCGCCGTCGCGGCACAGCACCGGGTCGAGCTTGCCGTCGCGGGCCTGCTGGGTCAGGTTGTGGGTGAAGCGCTGCAGCAGCGATTCGCCCTGGGCGGCGGGTTTGCCGCCGGCCGCCGGTTGTTCCTGCTGCGACAGGGCGAATTCCTTCAGGCGGTCGATGTTGAGCTTGGCGAGCAGCGGCTGGTAGCGGCTGCCGGCGTAGCGCATCGGGTTGCGCAGCAGCGCGAGGATCAGCGCGGCCTGCTCGACCTGGGTCTGGCCCAGCTCAAGGTTGGCCACCAGCAACGCGTCCTGCAGCCATTGCACCAGTTCCGGGGCGAACACCGGGTTGCGCGAGGCGCTGTGCTCGACACGGGTCTGCAACGCGGCGCTCAGTTCGCCGGCGTCCACGTCGGCGTCTTGCAGGGCGCGGCCGAGCAAGCCGTTCGGGCGCTCCAGCAGGCCCAGCAGCAGGTCTTCGACCAGGATCTTGCTGCCGCCGCGGGCGACGCAACGCTCGGCCGAACGCTCCAGGTCACGGCGGGTTTCGGCGTCCAGCGCCTGGATGAGTTGTTGCAGGTCTACGTTGATCATGGCTCACGTCCTTAATGAATTTTGCTGCCCAGGGTCACCACGCCGTCCGCTTTCTCGCAGCCCAGCCAACTGGTCCAACCCAGGCGACAGTCGTTCTTCTCGCCGATGCGCAGTTCGCGGATCTCTTCCGGACGCAGCACCAGGCGGATGTCGTAATCGAGCGGGTCACGCAGGGTGAACCGCACCAGCGCGCACAGCGGCTGGTAACCGAAGCCGATGGGCAGGAATTCGTGGAACCGCTCCCAGTCGAGTTCGGTGATGTGGATGCGGAACTTGCCGCTGCGGTCGCGCACGTGCTCGCCCAGCACCAGGTCTTCGCCGAGCACGCTGTTGTTGCGGCCCAGGCGGTTGCGCTGCTCATCGAGAATCTCCACGCGACGCTCGATGCATTGCTCGATCACCAGGTCCTCGTGCTTGAAGTAGTACCGCAGCACCGCTTCGATCAGCGCCGCCGAGTGGGCCCGCAGGCTCAGGAGACCGAGGTACGGCAGCAGGCGCTTCCAGTTCAGTTCCTTGGCCTTGCGGATCTCGTCGCCGCCCAGGCCGATCAGGGCGAACAGCTGCGACGAGAACGGGTCGATGGCGCCGCTCTGGAAACTGGCGCGGTAGCGGTACTTGCGCCAGATCGGCAGCAGCAGCCGCTGCAGGCGATGGTGGAACAGGTCGAGGAAGTTGCGCGTCGGGTTGCCTTCTTCGCTGTCGCCCAGGGCCTGTTCGCCGTAGAACGCCGGCAGCGGCGAACCGGAACCGACCAGGCCGATCAGGTTGAAACGCATGCGCGCGCGCATCTGCCCGTGCTCTTCGAAGAACTCCACGCGGTCGACGTCGCAGCCGGGGAACCCGAGGCTCGGGTTGGCCTGGAATTCCAGCTGGTCGTACAGGTCGTCTTCGCTCAGGTACGGGTGCGCATCGCGCAGCCGGTCGATCACCAGCAGCACGGCCTGGAACAGCGAGTACTCGCGTATTGCCCGGGTCAGCCCGCTTAGAGCAGGGGCTGCAGACCCATACGTGGTGTCCATTGGTACACCTCTCCCTGTGTGCTCTTGACCCGCAGTTCGTGGAACGAATTGAGACTGGCGTAAAGCGCGAAAAACTCGTTGAGGACCGAAGCGAAGACGAACAGGTCGCCTTCACCGATGTAGCCTTCCGGGTCGATGGTCAGTTCGGTGCGCAGGCCGCGCACCGGCAAGCCACGGTGCAGGCGGTCCACGTGATGGTGCTTGATGTGCTTGAGGCCGCCGAGCAGGCGCTTGCTGACCTTTTCCGCGTGCTGGTCGTAGTAGCGCGGCAGGTCGTAGGTCTCGAGGATCACCTTCAGCGCGTTGACGTCGGCCAGCGACAAGTAGTTGAGCGACATGTTGCTGATCAGCTTCCACAGGAAGTCACGGTTCAGCGGCGGCGCGAAGCTCGACGTGGCCGGGGTGATGTTGCGGAAACTCAGGAACTCCGGCGTCTCTTCGCAGGCCATGCAGATGTCGCCGAGCTTGAGCTTGCGCGGCAGGTTCTGGTTGGTGCACGTCAGCTCGATCGACAGGGTCTCGTGGGCCTCGGTGTGGCGGATGCCGAAGCTCAGGTAGGTGTCGAGGCCGTCGTGCAGCAAGGACGAACGCTGGCGGATGCTGTAGTGCGGACGGCTGTTGGGCACGTCGAAGCTGGGGTCGTGCTCGAACGATTCGAACGGCACGTACTCCTGGTAGCCGAGGCCGCCGGGCTTCCAGCCGGTGACGGTCTCCACCGAGAACACGCCGCAGTTCTCCAGGTCGAACTCCGCCGGCAGCAGCAGGTATTCGTCCTGCTTGCCGTCGAGGCGGATCGGCAGCGCGTCGTGCTTGAACAGGTTGACGATCGGCGTGCAGAACAGCTTCACGTTGTCCAGGGTCGGGCGCATGCGCATGATCCCGCTCTTGCGGATGTCGAAGCGCAGCTCCAGGCCGCGCATCTGCTTGAGCGTGTCTTCCGGCAGCGCCTTGAGGATGTCGAGGCCGTTGACGTCGACGAACAGGAACTTGTCCTGGAAGGCGAAGTATTCCTGCAGGTAGCGGTAGCCGCGGAAGGTGTTGAGCGGGTACGGGATCAGCGCCTCTTCTTCGGCGAACCCCACCGGCTTGACCCGGTCGCCCGGGATCTTGAACGCCATCGGCTTGCCGCTGACCCCGTCGATGGGCTTGCCGGCGCCGTCGAGCGGGATCAGCTCGATGCCTTCGAGGTTGCGCAAAAGGCTCAGGTAAAGCATCTGGCTGATGTAGCGCTCGCCCGCGAAGTGCAGGCGCAGCTTGCTCAGCTCCAGCTCGCCGAGGTGGCCGTCGGCGCTCATCTCCAGGCGCAGGCTGAGCAGCGAGCCGTCGCCCTTCACCGAGTAGTTCAGCGCGGCCAGGTCCAACGGCAGCACCTCGGTCGGGTAGCAGGTGCGGAAGCGGCAGCGCACGTCTTCGATCGGCACGCTCTCGATCGGCGTGTCCCGCTCGACCTTCAGCGCCGGCCCCGAACGCTTGAGCGGGTCGAACTGCAGAATGCTGAACGCCGGCAGCGGCCGCATGTAGTTCGGCCACAGCAGTTGCATCAGCGAGTGGCTGAGCTCCGGCAGCTCGTCGTCGAGCTTCTGGCGCAGGCGCCCGGTCAGGAACGCGAACCCTTCCAGCAACCGCTCCACATCCGGATCCCGCCCGGCCTGCCCCAGGAACGGCGCCAGCGCCGGACTACGCTCGGCGAAACGGCGGCCCAGTTGGCGCAGTGCGGTGAGTTCGCTTTGGTAGTAGTGGTTAAAGGACACGGGAAAGTACCTGCCTGGTAATGGAGCTCACGTAAGTGGTGCCCTGTGTTTTGCGTCCTGCGACTGCACTGTTCATGCGAGACCGCCTTCTGGCCGGTTCTGCACACGACCGGCAATGCTTCGGGCCGCCCAACGCAACTCGATGACCTGAGTAGCGAGAATTGACAGCAACGTGGCGCAGCCCTGAGCCACGCCATAAAACAACGCCCTCAAGGGCTGATCCGGCAGCATCCAAAGCAAGATGAAACCCACCATCAGACACAGCAGCAGTAGCTTGGCGAACAGGTTCGGCACCAACGCGACAATCAGATTGATGGCCAAAAAGATGTAGAAAAGCGCGTAGCTGGCCATGCCGACGGCAACGCCCCTGGAGGTGAAGCCACCGTTCAACCCTTTGTAGGCAAGCACAACGGCATCATTCAGAAATGCATAGGCCACGCATCCGAGGGCATGGACAAACAGGCACATGGCAAGTCGACTGGAATGGCTCATGCTGGCCTCAGGTTCAGGTACCAGGTACCGGTGCCATGGATCGCGACGACCATCATCAGGACGAACAGCGTCAGAACCCGATGCACACGCGAAGCTCGGGCAGCACGATGCAAGGCCGTCACCAGCAGGACAAAGCTCAGCAAGGCCAGACAGCCGAACAGATCGCTGTCGGCGACACCGGCCAGATAACCCTGAAATTCGTTCGTCCGATCCATATCGGTCAGTTTTCCAGATGCGTGTATGGGGTATTGCTGATGAACATGTTCATCCAACTTTCTTCCCAATCCGGCATGGCAATTTCAAAGGACTTCTTATTGCGGTCAAAATATATCCAGACGATCCCGACAGTGGATTCGGTCTCGTTTGTATTCATGTCCAAGGACTGAGTGTCATACAAGGGCGTGCGATAGACGACTTGAGGGTTTTCTCTGTCGATGACCCTGAGGTAAGCCATGCCGCCGAATGGAAAAATTTTTCCCACTCGTACGTTTTCCAGAATGTATCGACCGGAGGGACTGATCTGGGTAATGCCTGCGGGAAAGCCGATCATTGCATTGACGCAATACCAGGTCCAAAAGGACAAAACCATCAGGACTGCGCCAGCAAGCAAAAGATATTTACTCTTCATAAATTGAAGACTCTGGGCAACCCCAACCTCTCCAGCATTAGTAAACATCATTGAACACCCAATAATTAAACCGATACAAAGCAACAGCACCCGTTGCCGACGCTACCAACGGCGAAAGCGTTCTCTGTAAACATCTTGTCCTATAAAGCACGACCAGCGAACTCACAAAAAAACAAAAAGAAACGACCATCAACGGAAAATAAACAACGATGCAAATAAAAAATAAAATCCCGTACAAATCGAGTCCACCAACCGCCCATTTGCTCTTGGCGCCAGCGAACGAAACCATCAGCAGCAAAGCTGAAAGCAAGAAATAAAAGGTACGGAGCATTTAACGGATACCCTTTACGGGTTTCTTTGAGACAGCTCCACCCCAAGGCACAAAGGCACTCAAGATTCACCTCCGGAATAAATCGCAGGCAAAACGAACAGCAAAAACACGCTCAACAGCCAGACACCCAAATAGATGTAGTTTCTCGGCATGCCACACACTGCCCAACCTTTTACTACGCTGTAACCAGTCGCCAGTTGCAGCAAAAGAAACGAAACTATCGCCAAGGGAATTGACAAGAAATAGCTGTATGGCTCAGCAGATCCCGACGTAAAAACAACGTATACCTCAAATATTGAGAACGGCAGTACGAACGCTATCGCCGCTAAAATCATTAGCTTGACCCTTAGCGCATAAATCATCACCGCAATCCCATCAAGGTAAAGGGTTCTGGAAACATCAAGGGCAGCCCCCGTTGTTAAGTTAAGGAATGCGAATGCCTTCATGCTACTTCACCATTTCCGGGTTCAACTTCAATGCAGTTTCGTCCTGCAAATAAACATCCTCTCCCCCGTCATAACCCATGAAATCTTCATTCAAAAGCGGGCCTCCGCCCTTCTTGACATACCTCACCCATCCTTTGGACCAGATCCCCCCACTTTCATGGCGTATTTCTACGTAATAATTTGGCGGGCTCGATTTGGTAATTTCAAAGAAAGAGCCGCCGTCTTCCGCGCCACTCCAAAAAGCATTCGGATGGTCTTTCAAAATAGGCCCCTTTCCGTTATCTCGCTCCAACAGAGCAAACATTGCCACTATCAGGAGACAGAAAAGAATAATTAGCGAAATGACTAATTTCTTAAAAAATCTCATTCGTCAATTTCCAATTTGTCGTCAGCAAAATTGTAATCAATATCAGTTTCAGACAATTGGAATTGCGCCATATATGCAGTTGGAACAACTGTACGAGACCGGAAAGGAGGAGAAAAACCAACACTCTCCGCCAAGTCAGCAGCGAAAGTTACGCAGTTATGATTTCCTAGATCGTAGGGCTTCCGTGACTTGTCATTGTTCTCAGAAAATTTTCCATCCAACCATGCCAATGCGTTTGCATAAATGGCGCCTCTAAGCACGACACCTTTGATATTCCCAGATTGGCCGTGAGCTATCGAAATTTGCCTAAGCGTTTTTTTCAATGAAGATTCTGTAATATGTCCGGCCACAATTTTTACGTCCGGAATATTGCCTTTTTGAACACGCCCAGCCGGGCCAGGCCCTTTATATCGACCGTATTCATAGTATTTAGAAACACCTGTCTTGCCATTAATTAGCAGAACACCTGCATGACCAAGGTAAGGTGCTTTGGGAAACTCGATTTTGATTTTTTGACCAAACCAAGTGTCCTTGTAGTCATCCATTACATGGATTTCGAACTGGGGAAAGACCAAAGGGATGAGAAAGTCGTTATCCGCAGTCAAGTAAACCTGAATCGGCGAAACGTCGGCGGCAGGTGTGGTAGCGACATTCGCTACCTGGACGGCTTGAGGCATCTCACTCCCCTTTTAGCAGCCAGTTCGGTTTCACCGATATCTGGACATTTTGTGGTTGAGCTTTTTTGCCTAGTGCTTTCGAGAATCCAGACGCATCAGTCTTGCCGTGAACCTCGGTGCCATCTTCAAGCGTGGCGATGTAAGAGACATTTTTGAGCGGCGCTCCTGACGCTTGATCCATCAACTGAATCCGAACGTCAAAGCCAAAAATGTTCAACGGCAACGGCGGCACAAACGGCGCCGGCGAATGCGAATTCCCGATGATCACCGTCCCGGAACCCGCCGTGACTTTGTTCCCATGCGCCCCGACCGAACCCACGGTCGCGGCCGGTTTGCCGTTGATCAGCACCGTGGTGGCGAGGTCGCCGACCATAGCGCCGCCGCAGGCCGAGGCATCGCCCTGGCGGGCGGCCGGGAGGCCGTCGAAGAACACGTCGCCGGAACCGGCGGCGATGGGGTTGGTGCCGTGGCCTGGGATCGGGCAAGCGGTGGGGTCGGAGACGCGGGCTGCGGGTTTGCCGGACATCGGGGATTTCCTTAGTTGACCTTCACTTGGCCGCTGCCGTCCAGGCGCGCGGAGAAACTGACCTGTCGCTTGAAACCGTCCACCTCCAGCAGGCCTTCGATGCTGAAGGACAGGCGGAGCTGGTCGTGGTCACGCGGCAGGGAAATGACACGCACGTTGCTCAGGCGCGGCTCGTAGGCTTCGATGAAGCTTTCGATGGCCAGGCGGGCCTGGCTCAGGGAGTCGTGCAGGCTCAGGCGCATGTCATTGAGATCGGGCAACCCGTAGTCGGACAGCGTCTGCACGCTGCCCGCCCGGGTGCTGAGCATTTTGGCCAGATGGGCAGCCACCGACGCCATGGCCGAAGCCTCGCGGCTCCAGCCGGCGCGCAGGTCCGCGTCGCCGTTCAGGCGTTCGAAAAGGCTGCCGTATCCGTCCATGAGTCGCTCTTACTCTTTGTCCAGCTTGCCGACCAGCGACAGGGTGAAGTCAGCACCCATGTACTTGAAGTGCGGGCGCACGTTCAGGCTGACGCGGTACCAGCCCGGCTCGCCTTCGACGTCGCTGACGATCACCTGCGCAGCGCGCAGAGGACGGCGACCACGGACTTCGGCGCTCGGGTTTTCCTGGTCGGCCACGTACTGGCGGATCCACTTGTTCAGTTCCAGCTCGAGGTCGGTGCGCTCTTTCCACGAACCGAGTTGCTCGCGCTGCAGGACCTTCAGGTAGTGGGCCAGACGGTTGACGATCATCATGTACGGCAGCTGGGTGCCGAGCTTGTAGTTCAGCTCAGCCGCCTTGCCTTCTGCGCTGATGCCGAAGAACTTCGGCTTCTGCACCGAGCTTGCGGAGAAGAACGCCGCGTTGTCGGAGCCTTTGCGCATGGTCAGGGAGATGAAGCCTTCCTCGGCCAGTTCGTACTCGCGGCGGTCGGACACCAGGACCTCGGTCGGAATCTTGGTCTCGATCTCGCCCATGCTCTCGAAGTGGTGCAGAGGCAGGTCTTCAACGGCGCCGCCGCTCTGCGGGCCGATGATGTTCGGGCACCAGCGGAACTTGGCGAAGCTGTCGGTCAGCTTGGTGCCGAACGCGTAGGCGGTGTTGCCCCACAGGTAGTGCTCGTGGCTGTTGGCGACGTTTTCCTTGTACACGAACGACTTGACCGGGTTCTCTTCCGGGTCGTACGGGTTGCGCAGCAAGAAGCGCGGCACGGTCAGGCCGACGTAGCGGGCGTCTTCGGAGGTACGGAAGCTCTGCCACTTGGTGAATTGCGGGCCTTCGAAGTGGTCTTTCAGGTCCTTCAGGTCCGGCAGGCCGGTGAAGCTTTCCAGGCCGAAGAATTTCGGGCCGGCGGCGGCGATGAACGGCGCGTGGGACATGCAGGCGACGCTGGACACGTACTGCATCAGCTTCACGTCCGGCGACCATCGGGCCCAGCACCAGGATCGACGCACGCATGGTCTTGACCAGCTCG
>NZ_JBIVHR010000121.1:0-15158 GCF_044749305.1 Pseudomonas sp. NPDC089534
ACCCAGGGCCACGGCCAGGACTTCTTCGAGTACCTGGGTGAAGTCGGTGCCGATGCCGATGGCGTCTTCGCCGACGATGTTCATGGTGTATTCGATGGCTTCGGCGTAGTCGTCGATGGTCGAATCGATGCCCTTGGCCAGGAACGGCGCGAACATGGTCACGCCGACGAAGCCGCCGTGGTCGGCGATGAACTTCAGTTCCGCATCGGACTTGTTGCGCGGGTGCTCCTTGAGCCCCGACGGCAGGCAGTGGGAATAGCAGACCGGCTTCTTCGATTCGAGGATGACTTCCTCGCTGGTCTTGGAGCCGACGTGGGACAGGTCGCACATCACCCCGGCGCGGTTCATCTCGGCGACGATCTCGCGGCCGAAGCCCGACAGGCCGCCGTCGCGCTCGTAGCAACCGGTGCCCACCAGGTTCTGGGTGTTGTAGCACATCTGCACGATGCCCACGCCCAGCTGCTTGAACACCTCGACGTAGCCGATCTGGTCTTCATAGGCGTGGGCGTTCTGGAAGCCGAAGAGGATGCCGGTCTTGCCCAGCTCCTTGGCCTTGCGGATGTCGGCGGTGGTGCGCACCGGCATCACCAGGTCGCTGTTCTCGCGGATCAGCTTCTGGCTGGCGGCGATGTTGTTGACCGTGGCCTGAAAGCCCTCCCACACCGACACGGTGCAGTTGGCCGCCGTCAGACCGCCCTTGCGCATGTCTTCGAACAGCTCGCGGTTCCATTTGGCAATGATCAGACCGTCGATAACGATGCTGTCGGCGTGTAGTTCGGCTGGGCTCATCAGGCTGTCCCCTTATTGGCGATTCCTGCGCCGAATCGTCTGCCGGCGCTTTGGGGCCAGCATATGCCTAGGGCCCGGGTCGTTCCGGTGCAAAAACGACAGGGGAATCACCGAAAGCGTCAATCCGCGACAAAGGGTCGCCGACCGGCCCGACCGGCCACCTGTTCAAGCCCGCGAGCTTGAGCCAGAATCTTGCGCATCTCGCACACACCACTGGATTAGAGCGGCGACCCCAATGAAATCGATCTTCCTGGCCCTGGCCCTGATTGCGACCGGCGCACACGCCGCCGAAGAGTCCGACAGCAACCCGTGCGACGCGGTGGAAAACGACGTCCAGACCCTGGAATGCTCCACCTACAGCCGCACCACCGCCGAAGACCTGCTCAAGGACAACTACAAGAGCCTGAACGAGCGCATGCAGACCGCCTACGGCAAGAACGCCGGGCAACTGGCCGACATCACCGCCAAACTCAAGGCCGCCCAGCAGCAATGGCTCAAGACCCGCGACGCCGACTGCGCCGTCGAGGCCTTCCCGGCCACCGAAGGCAGCAAGGCGTTCAAGATCGCGCAGAACGACTGCGTGGCGCGGATGAGCGACGAGCGGTCGGAGTTTCTGGAGTCGATCGGGCAGGAGTGATACCGATCGATGAAGGGCCAGCCTCCTGGCTCCCACAGTGTTTTGGTGTGGTCTGACACACGCCGTCAAATGTTGTTTATTGGCCATCTGAAGAACATAAGCAAAGATTCGCAAATCTTATAAAAGACTTATATTCTTCCCATGAACAGCATTCACTGGACTCGAAAGGCCGTTAAGCAACTCTTGAAATTGCATTCCCTTCATCAGATCCAAGTGCGTGATGCGGTCACGGCACTCGCCGACATGCCCAACGTCGGTAATGTCAAGGCACTGGCTGGCCATGACTACGCTTACCGGCTGCGTGTCGGTAGCTATCGGGTCATGTTCGACTGGGATGGCGAGATCAGAGTGGTCAGCATCCAAGAGGTTAAGAAACGCGATGAACGCACCTACTGACATCCAAATCATCAACGACGCCGACGGCAAGCCTGCCTTCGTGGTCATCCCCTACGCGCAATACATCGCACAGAGCATCCAGCCCGACCTGATACCCCATGAGGTGGTCAGTCGAATGGTTGACGGGGCCACACCTGTCCGCGCCTGGCGCGAACACCTCAACCTTACGCAGGAAGAAGTGGCCAGGCGCATAGGCATCACGCAACCGGCATTCGCCCAGCAGGAAGCGGTCGCGAAGCCGCGCAAGGCCACCCGCGAGAAGATCGCGGCGGCATTCGGCATCACCGCCGCTCAGCTGGAGCTGTAAGCTGCACGCCTCAGGCCAATCAAAGGATTCACATGAACATCTGCGGCATCGAAATCAAAGGCAGCGAAGCGATCATCGCCGTGGCGTCCCTCGACGGGGCGAGCCTTCACCATGTTGCGCTGGGCACCAAGAAAATCGCCCTCGACGATGACGACGAGACCGCCAACGTCCGGCTGTTCGCCGCGCAGGTGGCGTCGTTCGTGCGGGAAAACGCCATCGACCGGATCGCGATCAAGAAGCGCAGCAAGAAGGGCGAATTCGCCGGCGGGCCGACCACGTTCAAGATCGAGGGGGTGTTCCAGTTGCTGGACGGCTGCGAGGTGACGCTGCTCTCGCCGCAGACCGTCAACGCCCAGGCCAAGAAGCACAACGTCGAGCTGCCGGGGACGCTGAACAAGTATCAGCACGAGGCGTACAGGACGGCGTGCGCGGCGCTGCTGAAGAAGTGACCTTTCCTTCCCGGCCACCGCCGGTCAATTGTGGGAGCCAGCCTGCTGGCGATGGGTGACTGTCAGGCACCGCCTTGTTGCCTGATCCGCCGCCATCGCCAGCAGGCTGGCTCCCACAGTTTTGGCGGTGCCACAGGGTCTTGCGTGCGGCCGCTCAGGCCTGGGCGGTGCGCCGGTCTTCCCTCGGGCAGCGGGCAAACCGTGCCCGGTAGCTGCGGGTGAAATACGACGGTGATTCAAACCCGCAGGCGATGCTGACCTCCAGCACGCTCATGTCGGTCTGGCGCAGCAGTTGCCGGGCCTTCTCCAGCCTCAGCCGCAGGTAGAAATTGCTCGGCGTGTCGTTCAGGTGCAGCCGAAACAGGCGCTCCAGCTGCCGTCGGGTCACCTTGATCGATTCCGCCAGCTCCAGGGTGGTCAGCGGCGGTTCGCTGTGCTGCTCCATTTCGCCGATCACATGCACCAGCTTCTTGTTGCTGATGCCGTAGCGCGTGGCGACTTCCATGCGCTGGTGGTCTTTGCGCGGACGAATCCTTCCCAGCACAAATTGCTCGCTGACCTGGATCGCCAGTTGCGGGCCGTGGGCCTGGGCGATCAGGTCGAGCATCAGGTCGATGGACGCGGTGCCGCCGGCCGAGGTGATGCGGCGGCGGTCGATCTCGAACAGCTCCTGGGTGACGCTCAGCTGCGGATAGGACTCCCGGAAGGCATCGATGGCCTCCCAGTGCAGGGTCAGGCGGTGGCCGTCGAGCAGGCCGGCCTCGGCCAGGACGAAGCTGCCGGTGTCGATGGCGCCCAGGGTCACGCCTTCGTTGTCCAGGCGCCGCAGCCAGTGCTCCAGCGCGGGGGTGGCGAACTTCAGCGGCTCGAACCCGGCCACCACCAGCAGCGTCGCGCCTTTCTTCAGCGGCTCCAGCGCCGCGTCGGCGTTCACCGACATGCCGTTGCTCGCCAGCACCGCCCCGCCGTCGGCGCTCAGCACGTGCCAGCGGTACAGCTCGCCGCGGAAGCGGTTGGCCACCCGCAGCGGCTCTATCGCGGAGATGAACCCGATGGCCGAAAAACCCGGCATCAACAGAAAGTAGAAATCCTGGGACATGGCGCGCACTCGGTGGGCGGGTAGCGTGCAACGTTGATACGCCAGTTGTCGGCGGCATTCAAGAGGACAGGTCGCTGCAGTGCAAGAGTCGGTCGCCGCAGTGCGTTTTCGCCGGCGCGTTGCTGCGTAGTTTTGGCATCACCGGCGCAACAGACACCGGGCCCCACAATAACGACCTGCCGAGGAACCCGACATGAAACGACTGATCAGCCGCTGCGTGCTTTCACTCAGCGCCACCGCTTTGTTGAGCACCGGCGTCATGGCGGCCGAGCCCGCCGCGTGCCAGAACGTGCGCATGGGCGTGGTCAACTGGACCGACGTGATCGCCACCAGCGCCATGGCCCAGGTGCTGCTCGACGGCCTCGGCTACAGCACCAAGCAGACCAGCGCGTCCCAGCAGATCGTCTTCGCCGGGATCCGCGACCAGCGCCTGGACCTGTTCCTCGGCTACTGGAACCCGCTGATGACCCAGACCATCACCCCGTTCGTCGACGCCAACCAGGTCAAGGTCCTCGAAGCCCCGAGCCTGAAGGACGCCCGCGCCACCCTCGCCGTGCCGACCTACCTCGCCGACAAGGGCCTGAAGACCTTCGCCGACATCGCCAAGTTCGAGAAAGAGCTGGGCGGCAAGATCTACGGCATCGAACCGGGCTCCGGCGCCAACACCCAGATCAAGGCGATGATCGCCAAGAACCAGTTCGGCCTGGGCAAGTTCCAGCTGGTGGAGTCCAGCGAGGCCGGCATGCTCGCCGCCGTGGACCGTGCCGTGCGCCGCAAGGAGGCCGTGGTGTTCTTCGGCTGGGCGCCGCACCCGATGAACGTCAACGTGCAGATGACCTACCTGACCGGCAGCGACGACGCCCTCGGCCCGAACGAAGGCATGGCCACCGTCTGGACCGTCACCGCGCCGAAATACGCCGAACAGTGCCCGAACGTCAGCCGCCTGCTGAGCAACCTGACGTTCAGCGCCGAAGACGAGAGCCGCATGATGCAGCCGCTGCTCGACCACAAGGACGCCTTCGAGTCGGCGAAGCAGTGGCTCAAGGATCACCCGCAGGACAAGCAGCGCTGGCTGGAAGGCGTCACGACCTTCGACGGCAAGCCGGCCGCCGAGAACCTGCAGCTCACCAGCAAATAGACCGCAACGGACCAACCGTTCCGCAGCCCGCCGCGGGCTGCGGACAGACCCCTCACGCCTGAAGGAAACCGCACCATGAACCACGACGTCATCATCACCTGCGCACTCACCGGTGCTGGCGACACGACCGCCAAGAGCCCCCACGTGCCGGTCACCCCGAAACAGATCGCCGCAGCCGCCGTGGAAGCGGCCAAGGCCGGCGCCACGGTCGTGCACTGCCACGTCCGCGACCCGCAGACCGGCAAGTTCAGCCGTGACGTGGCGCTGTACCGCGAAGTGATGGAGCGCATCCGCGAGGCCGACGTCGACATCATCGTCAACCTCACCGCCGGCATGGGCGGCGACCTGGAGATCGGCCCGGGCGAGCGGCCGATGGAGTTCGGCCCGAACACCGACCTGGTCGGCCCGCTGACCCGCCTGGCCCACGTCGAAGAGCTGCTTCCGGAAATCTGCACCCTGGACTGCGGCACCCTGAACTTCGGCGACGGCGACACGATTTACGTCTCCACCCCGGCGCAGCTGCGGGCCGGCGCCAAGCGCATCACCGAGCTGGGCGTGAAGGCCGAGCTTGAGATCTTCGACACCGGCCACCTGTGGTTCGCCAAGCAGATGATCAAGGAAGGCCTGCTCGACAACCCGCTGTTCCAGCTGTGCCTGGGCATCCCGTGGGGCGCCCCGGCGGACACCACCACCATGAAGGCCATGGTCGACAACCTGCCGGCCGACGCGGTGTGGGCCGGCTTCGGCATCGGCCGCATGCAGATGCCGATGGCCGCGCAGGCGGTGCTGCTGGGCGGCAACGTGCGGGTCGGCCTTGAGGACAACCTGTGGCTGGACAAGGGCGTGCTGGCGACCAACGGCCAACTGGTCGAACGCGCCACCGAAATCCTCAGCCGCCTCGGCGCCCGCGTGCTGACCCCGGCCGAGGGCCGCCAGAAAATGGGCCTGGCCCGGCGCGGCTGACCCACCCCTTTCCCCCTGTGGGAGCGGGCTTGCCTGCGATGAGGCCGGTACGCAGTGGCCTCTTCGTCAATCGACCCGACGCTTTCGCGGGCCGGCTCGCTCCCACAGCTTTTTTCGAGCCCACTTCAGGACATCAGCATGAGCTTTATCACCGACATCAAAACCTTCGCTGCCCTGGGCAGCGGTGTCATCGGCAGCGGCTGGGTGGCCCGCGCCCTCGCCCACGGCCTCGACGTCGTGGCCTGGGATCCGGCGCCCGGCGCCGAAGCGGCCTTGCGCAAGCGCGTGGCCAACGCCTGGGGCGCGCTGGAGAAGAACGGCCTGGCGCCCGGCGCCTCGCAAGACCGCCTGCGCTTCGTCGCCACCATCGAGGAATGCGTGCGCGACGCCGATTTCATCCAGGAAAGCGCCCCTGAGCGCCTGGAGCTGAAACTGGAGCTGCACAGCAAGATCAGCGCGGCGGCCAAGCCGAACGCACTGATCGGCTCCAGCACCTCGGGCCTGCTGCCCAGCGAGTTCTACGAGAGCTCGACCCATCCGGAACGCTGCGTGGTCGGTCACCCGTTCAACCCGGTCTACCTGCTGCCGCTGGTGGAGGTGGTCGGCGGCAAGAACACCGCGCCCGAAGCCGTTCAGGCGGCAATGCAGGTCTACGAGTCCCTCGGCATGCGTCCGCTGCACGTGCGCAAGGAAGTGCCGGGCTTCATCGCCGACCGCCTGCTCGAAGCGCTGTGGCGCGAGGCGCTGCACCTGGTCAACGACGGCGTGGCGACCACCGGCGAGATCGACGATGCGATCCGCTTCGGCGCGGGCCTGCGCTGGTCGTTCATGGGCACCTTCCTGACGTACACCCTGGCAGGCGGCGATGCGGGCATGCGTCACTTCATGTCGCAGTTCGGCCCGGCGCTGAAGCTGCCGTGGACCTACCTGCCGGCGCCGGAGCTGACCGACAAGCTGATCGACGACGTGGTGGACGGCACCAGCGACCAACTGGGCCGGCACAGCATTTCGGCGCTGGAGCGCTACCGTGACGATTGCCTGCTGGCGGTGCTGGAGGCGGTCAAGGCCACCAAGCAAAAGCACGGCATGAACTTCAGCGAATAAGTCCCCTGTGGCGAGGGAGCTTGCTCCCGCCGGGCCGCGAAGCGGTCGCGGAACCTGGCCTCGGGCCTGCTCCGCAGTCCAGCGGGAGCAAGCTCCCTCGCCACACAGGCGCCCGTCACAAACCGAATGTGGAGTTTCCTCATGCCCGCCCTCACCACCTACCAGACCCGCATCCTCCCCGAGTGGGTCGACTACAACGGCCACCTGCGCGACGCCTTCTACCTGCTGATCTTCAGCTACGCCACCGACGCCCTGATGGATCGCCTCGGCATGGACAGCGGCAACCGCGAAGCCAGCGGCCAATCGCTGTTCACCCTCGAACTGCACCTGAATTACCTGCACGAAGTGAAGCTCGACGCCGAGGTCGAGGTGCGCACGCAGATCATCGGCCACGACCAGAAGCGCCTGCACCTCTACCACAGCCTGCACCTGGCCGGCGGCGACAAGGCCCTGGCCGGCAACGAACAGATGCTGCTTCACGTCGACCTCGCCGGCCCCCGTTCGGCGCCGTTCAGCCCGCCGACCCTGGAGCGCCTGCAAGCCCTCGTCGCGGAACAGGCCGACCTGCCCGCGCCGGAGTACATCGGCCGGGTCATCGCCCTGCCCCCCGCCCGGTAAACCCGTCCATCGCAAGGAGCCGCCATGAACACCGTTGCCGCCGTAGCCGATTTCCGTACCTATCCGTTGATCAGCGCGCTGAACGGCGTGCAGCGTCTGGCGGACCGTGTCCTGACCGAATGGGCCGACGGGCGGGTCAGCCCGTTCCACCACGCCTGGCTGCGGGACAACTGCCCGTGCCCGCAGTGCGTGTACAGCGTCACCCGCGAGCAGGTGTTCGAGATCGTCGACGCCTCGCCCTCGCTGGAACCCGCCGCCGCCCGCATCGACAGCGACGGCCGCCTGCTCATCGACTGGCAGGACGGCCACCTCAGCCGCTTCGACCCCGGCTGGCTGCGGGCCCACGCCTACGACGACGAATCCCGCGCCGAACGCCTCGCCGCCTGGCCTAAACCCTTTCTGTGGCGCAACGAGCTGCAACTGCCGGTGTTCGACTACGCGGCCCTGATGGACGACAACGACGCGCTGCTGCACTGGCTGCTGGCGGTGCGCGACATCGGCCTGACCCAGGTGCGCGGCGTGCCCACCGAACCCGGCTCGCTGAAGGCGGTCGCCCAGCGCATTTCGTTCATCCGCGAGAGCAATTTCGGTGTGCTGTTCAACGTGCAGTCCAAGGCCGACGCCGACAGCAACGCCTACACCGCCTTCAACTTGCCGCTGCACACGGATCTGCCGACCCGCGAGCTGCAGCCGGGGCTGCAGTTCCTGCATTGCCTGGTGAACGACGCGGAGGGCGGCGAGAGCATTTTCGTCGACGGGTTCGCCATCGCCGAGGCGCTGCGCCAGGAGGATCCTCCGTCGTTCCAGGCCCTGTGCGACATCCCCGTGGAATTCCGCAACAAGGACCGCCACAGCGACTACCGCCGCCTCGCGCCGATCATTGCGCTGGACGCCTTGGGCCATGTGGCCGAGATCCGCATGGCCAACTTCCTGCGCGGGGCGTTCGACACGTCGGTGGAGCAGATGCCGCTGCTGTACCGGGCCTACCGGCGCTTCATCGCCATGACCCGCGAACCACGCTTTCGGGTGATGCGGCGGCTCAATCCAGGCGAGCTGTGGTGCTTCGACAACCGCCGCACCCTGCATGCGCGCAACGCGTTCGACCCGGCCACCGGGGCGCGGCATTTCCAGGGCTGCTACATCGACCGGGACGAGTTGCTGTCGCGGATCTTGGTGCTTCAGCGCTGAGACCGCGTCTTCGTTCATCGCCAGCAGGCTGGCTCCCACAAGGGCAATGCATATCCCTGTGGGAGCCAGCCTGCTGGCGATGAAACCACCGCGGACTTACCAGCCGGCAGGCAAAAAAAAGCCCCGATGCAAGCCGTGACAGGATCGGGGCGAGGGTACTGTTGAGGAGCTGCCGTGCGAGGGTGACCAAACCTTCGTGAAGCGAGCTGGGATCAGTGTGCCCACTCCCTCGGCCGGCAAGTTAGCCGAAAACGACATGCTCATAGCCAATGTGGACACCGCGACAAAACACCCTTGCCGCGCTTCGGCAGGCCTACCAGAATCGAGCCACGACCTCCGTTGCCAAAGAAGGATCCGCCCCATGATGCATGCCGATTTGATTGATCAGGAAGACCTGCTGGGCCAGCTCAAGGCATTGGGATTCGAGGTGCCTTACGGCGCCACGGCCGAACAGGCCTGCGAGTACGCCGTGCGCGGCCTGGACGACGTGCGGGCCAACACCCTGCGCACCATGGTCAAGCAGATGTACACCAGCAGCGCGACCATCCTGCCCGCCGTGCGCGAGGCCTTCGACAAGCAGCTGCTGCCCGCCCTGGCGCAATACCAGCAGACCCGCAGCGCCTGACACCCCGCGCTTTGCTAGAGTGGTGGCCTCAATGGCCACCACAGGCGAGCGCCGATGTTCCATATCCAGACCTGCCGATCCAGCCGCCAACCGGGATGGCTGCCCTTGCGCCAGGCGCTCTGGCCCGATGCGTCGGAACACGAACACCGCGACGACATCGAGCAGCAATTGAAGGCGCCGCAGCGCTACATCAACTTCGTCGCCTATGACGCGCAGGAGCAACCGGTCGGCCTCGCCGAGGCCTCATTGCGCAACGACTACGTCAACGGCACCGACAGCTCGCCGGTGGTGTTCCTGGAAGGCATCTACGTGGTGCCGCAGCAGCGCCGCCACGGTGTGGCCGCCCGGTTGATCGAGCAGGTGGCGCAATGGGGACGGGAAAACGGCTGCGCGGAAATGGCTTCCGACACCGGCCTCGACAACCTGGTCAGCCAGGCGACGCACAAGGCGCTCGGCTTCGAGGAAACCGAGCGCGTCGTGTACTTCAGGCGCCCGCTCTGATCAGAGCCTCACGCTGGCAAAGGTCGACTCGTTGCGCGCCTGGCTCAGCGCCGACATCGGCCCCGACAGCGGCGACATCACGATGGCCTGCGGCAGCGGCAGCATCGCCACCTGCTGGGCGGTGTTGGAGCCTACGCGCTCGTCGCGCGGCGGAATGCCGAAATACTCGCGGTAGCACTTGGAGAAGTGCGGCGTGGACACGAAGCCGCAGACCGACGCCACCTCGATGATCGACATCGGCGTCTGCTTGAGCAGTTGCCGGGCGCGGATCAGGCGCAGCTTGAGGTAGTAGCGCGACGGCGAACAGTGCAGGTACTTCTGGAACAGGCGCTCCAGCTGACGCCGGGACACCGAGACGTACACCGCCAGCTCGTCGAGGTCGATCGGCTCCTCCAGGTTGGCTTCCATCAGCGCGACGATTTCCTGCAGCTTCGGCTGGTTGGTGCCGAGCATGTGCTTGAGCGGCACACGCTGGTGGTCCTGTTCGTTGCGGATGCGCTCGTAGACGAACATTTCCGAGATCGCGGCGGACAGTTCGCGGCCGTGGTCGCGGCTGATCAGGTGCAGCATCATGTCCAGCGGCGCGGTGCCGCCGGAACTGGTGAAACGGTTGCGGTCGAGGGTGAACAGGCGGGTGCTCATGGCCACGCGCGGGAAGGCTTCCTGCATCGCCGCCAGGCATTCCCAGTGCACGCTGCAGTCGAAGCCGTCGAGCAGGCCGGCGCAGGCCAGGGCCCAGCTGCCGGTGCACACGGCGCCGAGACGGCGCGACTGGCGCGCCTGGCCCTGCAGCCAGGAGACGTGCTCACGGGTCACGGTGCGCTGGATGCCGATGCCGCCGCAGACGATCACGGTGTCCATCGGCGGGGCTTTGTGCATGGAGGCGTCGGGGGTGATCTGCAGGCCGTCGCTGGCCCAGACCTGGCCGCCGTCTACGGTGAGGGTGGTCCAGCGGTACAGCTCGCGACCGGACAACTGGTTGGCCATGCGCAGCGGTTCGACTGCGGAAGCCAGGGAAATCAGCGTGAAATTGTCCAGCAGCAGGAAGCCGATGGATTGAGGCGCACGGTTCTGGGGTTGAGCCCCGGAGTTGAACGACGTCATCGCGGTATCTCCTCACACAAAGCGGGTGATGGCCTCAGGCGGAGGCTCTTGTTATTGCCATCGTTCTCTTGCGCGAGACGGGGCTTTGTTATGACAGAGCAATTGCCGTGCCTGAAATTGAATGCGCGTTCAATAACTCCTGAAAACGACGTCGCGGAGCGTCTATTCAAGACGCCTGACGAAAGGTCATGTGAAGTGCCGTCAGCGGCGGCGAAAGCGCTGCCCCGCGAGGTGTGAGCAGATCGGTAGCACTTGTGGGAACTGGCCTGGGGGCCGCTGCGGCGCAGTGTCACCCAGGGCACGGGGGACGGACGGTCGCGGTCGCGCACGGCGCCGTCCGGGTGGGAATGGTTCTTGTCTGATTGCGACGCGCCAAAAGGTGGCGCGTTTTGTGGCCGGTGCTCACTGGGCGCGCAGTTTTGACTGGTCTGGCGCTATCGCTGGCAAGCCAGCTCCCACAGGTTTTTCGGTCGTTCACAAATCCTGTGCACTCCCGATTCACTGTGGAAGCTGGCCTGTCTGCCCATCACAGGCCTTTGGGGTGTTCACAAATACTGTGCTCACCCGAATAACTGTCGGAGCCGACCTGCCCACCACAGGCCTTTGGGGTGTTCACAAATCCTGCGTTCACCCAAATCACTGTGGGAGCTGGCTTGCCAGCGATGGGGGCAACGCGGTCTCAGCACTCGACCGCGCTGACCGCCAGTCCGCCCCGCGAGGTCTCCTTGTATTTGTCGTGCATGTCCGCACCGGTGTCGCGCATGGTGCGGATCACCCGGTCCAGGGAAATGAAATGCTGCCCGTCGCCCCGCAACGCCATCTGCGCCGCGTTGATCGCCTTCACCGCCGCGATCGCGTTGCGCTCGATGCACGGCACCTGCACCAGCCCGCCCACCGGGTCGCACGTCAGGCCCAGGTTGTGTTCCAGGCCGATCTCCGCCGCGTTGCACAGCTGCTCCGGCGTTGCGCCCAGCACCTCGGCCAGGCCCGCCGCCGCCATCGCGCAGGCCGAGCCGACCTCGCCCTGGCAACCGACTTCGGCACCGGAGATCGACGCGTTCTTCTTGCAGAGGATGCCCACCGCCGCCGCCCCGAGGAAGTAGTCGACGACGTTGGCGTCGGTCACCGCTTCGCTGAACTTCATGAAGTAGTGCAGCACCGCCGGAATGATCCCCGCTGCGCCGTTGGTCGGCGCCGTCACCATGCGCCCGCCGGCGGCGTTCTCTTCGTTGACCGCCAGCGCATAGAGGTTGACCCACTCCATGGCGCTGAGGGTCGAGCCGATCACGTTGGGCTTGTTCAGCTCCTGCAGGCTGCGGTGCAGCTTGGCCGCGCGCCGGCGCACATTGAGGCCGCCGGGCAGGATGCCTTCGTGCTTGAGACCATGCTCGACGCAATCCTGCATGGCCCGCCAGAGCTTCATCAGGCCGGCGCGGATCTCCTCTTCGCTGCGCCAGACCTTCTCGTTGGCCATCATCAGCTCGGCCACCCGCAGGTTGTGTTGCTTGCACAGCTCCAGCAGTTCCACCGCGCTGGAGAAGTCGTAGGGCAATACGGTCTGGTCCAGGTCCACCACGCCGCTGGAGGCCTGCGCCTCGTCCACCACAAACCCGCCGCCGACCGAATAGTAGGTGTCGCGGTGCAGCTCGCCGTGATCGCCTTCGGCGACCAGGGTCATGGCGTTGGGGTGGAACGGCAGGTTCTCGTCGATCAGGCGCATGTCCCGTGCCCATATAAAAGGCACCGACAGGCGACCGTCGAGCAACAGCGTGTGGGTTTCGCGCAGGGCCTGGATCCGCGGGCCGATCTGCGAAGGGTCGATCGCGTCCGGCCATTCGCCCATCAGCCCCATGATCACCGCGTTGTCGCTGCCGTGACCGACGCCGGTGGCCGACAGCGAGCCGTACAGCTGCACCTCGACGCGACGCACCTGCTCCAACAGGTGCCTGTCGCGCAGCGACCCGACGAACAGGGCGGCGGCGCGCATCGGGCCGACGGTGTGGGAACTGGACGGGCCGATGCCGATCTTGAACAGGTCGAAAACGCTGATAGCCATTGCTGCGAAGCTCCTCAAGGATGCCGTTCGGGGGCGCAAAACGCCCGCTGGCGGAGCTGCTACGCTCAAGCTGCGTTCCGCCGGGATGCCCGCATCATCAGGCTTTTCCCGGCGCGCCCGGCGTCTGGCACCGACGCACTCATGTCCACCAACGCCGTGCCGCCTTACGCCCGTTCCTGCGCCGTTTTTCTGCGGTTCAGACACGCCGAAAGGGCCGAAAAAAGCTGTAAACGACGTCACCGACACTGGATGCGACCATCCCTGTACTGGATACGACGCACCCTGTAGGCGTCAGATTTTCACTGGTACATGATCGTTGTGACTCGATTGAAAGGCGCCGCGGTAGAGCTGTCTTCAGAACGCCACCCAACCGCAATCCATAAGTGCGGTGGTCCAATCGGAACACTGCCAAAAAAAACACCAAGGAGTCCATTCATGAAAGGTTCCCCGTCGTTGTTGTTGGCCGCCATGCTGAGTCTGCCGCTGCTGGCTCAGGCCGCCGAGCCGGCGCAATGCAGCACCGTAAACTTCTCCGATGTCGGCTGGACCGACATCACCGCGACGACCGCGACCACCAGCGTCGTGCTCAACGCCCTCGGCTACAAGACCAAGACCACCATGATCTCCGTGCCGGTGACCTACAAGTCCCTGGCCGACGGCAAGAACATGGACGTGTTCCTGGGCAACTGGATGCCGACCATGGAAAACGACATCAAGGCCTACCGCGACGCCGGCACCGTCGAGACGGTGCGCACCAACCTCAAGGGCGCCAAGTACACCCTCGCCGTGCCCCAGGCCCTGTACGACAAGGGCCTGCACGATTTCGCCGACATCGCCAAGTTCAAGAAGGAACTGGACGGCAAGATCTACGGCATCGAGCCGGGCAACGACGGCAACCGCCTGATCCAGAGCATGATCGACAAGAACGCCTTCGGCCTGAAGGACGCCGGCTTCAAGGTGGTCGAGTCCAGCGAGGCCGGCATGCTGTCCCAGGTCGACCGCGCGCAGAAGCGCGACACCGCCGTGGTGTTCCTCGGCTGGGCGCCGCACCCGATGAACAAGCGCTTCAAGATTCAATACCTGACCGGCGGGGATGAGTTCTTCGGCCCCGACTTCGGCGCCGCCACCGTGGCGACCAACACCCGCAAGGGTTATGCCGAAGAGTGCAGCAACGTCGGCCAGTTGCTGAAGAACCTGGAGTTCACCGTCGACATGGAAAGCGAACTGATGGGCAACATCCTGGACGACAAGATGAAGCCTGAAGCGGCCGCCAAGGCCTGGCTGAAAAAGAATCCACAGGTGCTCGATACCTGGCTCGCTGGCGTGACCACCACTGACGGTAAACCTGGCCTGGAGGCCGTGAAAGCCAAGCTGAATCAGTAATCGCTTACGCCGGGCGGGTTCGCCCGCCCGGGCTGTTATTTTCCTTGCATGCGGACGTTCACTACCATGCTGATTGATCAGAAAATCCCTTTAGGCCAGTACATCGCAGGCTTCGTCGAATGGCTGACGCAACACGGCGCCAGCACCTTCGACGCCATCGCCGCGACCCTGGAAACGATGATCCACGGCGTGACGTTTGCGCTGACCTGGTTCAACCCGCTGGCGCTGATCGGCCTGATCGCCCTGCTGGCCCACTACATCCAGCGCAAATGGGGCCTGACCGCGTTCGTGGTCGCCTCCTTCCTGCTGATCCTCAACCTGGGGTACTGGCAGGAAACCATGGAAACCCTCGCCCAGGTCATGTTCGCGACCCTGGTCTGCGTAGTCATCGGCGTGCCGCTGGGCATCGTCGCGGCGCACAAGCCGATGTTCTACACTTTAATGCGTCCGGTGCTCGATCTGATGCAGACCGTACCGACCTTCGTTTACCTCATTCCTACCCTGACCCTCTTCGGGCTGGGTGTGGTGCCGGGCCTGATCTCCACCGTGGTGTTCGCCATCGCCGCGCCGATCCGCCTGACCTACCTGGGCATCCGCGATGTCCCGCAAGAACTGATGGACGCCGGCAAGGCCTTGGCTGCTCGCGTCGCCAACTGCTGTCACGGATCGAACTGCCCCACGCCATGCCGAGCATCGCGGCCGGCATCACCCAGTGCATCATGCTGTCGCTGTCGATGGTGGTGATCGGGGGACTGGTGGGCGCCGACGGACTCGGCAATCCGGTGGTCAACGCAGTGTACA
>NZ_JBIVHR010000122.1:0-15074 GCF_044749305.1 Pseudomonas sp. NPDC089534
ATCCCTGTTGCCTGACCCACCGCCATCGCCAGCAGGCTGGCTCCCACAATGGATCCCGGTTGTCCGCAGCATCCCTGCACACCATAGAACCCTGTAGGAGCTTGCCTGCCAGCGATGAGGCCGGCACTGCCGAAATCCCTGTTGCCTGACCCACCGCCATCGCCAGCAGGCTGGCTCCCACAATGGATCTCGGGTGTTTGCAGCATCCCTGCACACCATAGAACCCTGTGGGAGCTGGCTTGCCAGCGATGAGGCCGGCACAACCGACATCCCTGCTGCCTGACCCACCGCCATCGCCAGCAGGCTACCTCCTCCAGGGCATGACGGCGGTCATTCGGCCGAAGGCCAAAGCCGTTCGCCGCCCCCCGGCGCTTCGGTCCAGGCCTGCAGCGAGCGGGTCGGCAGGTCGAAGTAGTCGCGGGTGCGGGCGTAGCCGTGGCCGCCCATGCGGCCGATGGCGTCCAGGCCCAGTTGGTCGATGTACAGGGTCTTGGGGTCGATCAGTTCGTCGCGCACATGGGCCATCAGCACTTCGCCCAGGATGATTTCCCGGGACTGGCCGATGGACAGCGCCATCATCCGCCGGCACTCCAGCGCCACCGGCGCCTCGCCGATGCGCGGGCATTTGACGGTGGTGCCGGCGATGGCGGTCAGGCCGGCGGCGGTCAGTTCGTCGAAGCCCGGCGCGAAGGGCACGGCGCAGACGTTCATGGCCTCCACCAGGGCATCGCTGACGATGTTGACGGTGAATTCCTGGTTCAGCTGGATGTTGCGGGTGGTGTCCTTGGGGCTCTGGTCCTGATAGTTCTCGACGCCCAGGGCCAGGATCGGCGGATCCGCCGACAGCGCATTGAAAAAGCTGAACGGCGCGGCGTTGACCCGGCCTTCGCCGTCCACGGTGGTGACCAGCGCAATCGGCCGGGGCACCACGCTGCCGATGAGGATCTTGTACTTTTCCCGCGGGCTGAGTCGGCTGAAGTCGAAGCTGTGCATGGCAGAAATCTCTAAGGAAGGGGATCGATGGCGCTCAAGGGCGCGTCGGCGCTGTAGTCGTCGGCGAACGGGATGGCCGGGCGGAACAGGGTTTTCCAGTCCGGTCGGCCAAAGGCCCGGTCGCTGTGGCTGCGCATCAGTGTTTCGTATTGGCGCTGGGCCTGGCGTTGCAGGGACGGGTAGTCCACGCCGCTGACCTGGCCGTCGCGCATCACGCAGCGGCCGTCGATGTAGCTGGCGATGCAGTCGTCGCCGCGTCCGGCCAGCAGCAGGTTCTTCAACGGGTCGAACAGAGGCCCCAGGTGCATCCCGCGCAGGCTGAACACGGTGATGTCGGCCTTGGCGCCCGGCGCGAGCCGGCCGAGGTCGTCGCGGCCCAGCGCCTTGGCGCCGCCGAGGGTGGCGGCGTTGTACAGGTCCAGGCCGCAGGTCAGCGAGGGGCCGCCCTCCATCAGCCGGGCGATGTTCAGGCCGTGGCGCATGTTCGACAGCAGATCCGCCGGCCAGGTGTCGGTGCCGAGGGCGAAGTTGACGCCTCGGGCCCGATGGCGCCCGAACGAGTCCAGCGCTTCGCCGTCCCGGGCGAACACCAGCGGGCAATGCACCAGGCTCGCGCCGCCGTCGATCAGCCGTTGCAGGTCACCGTCGCCACGGGTGTAGATGCCGTGGGGCAGCAGGCTGCGCGGGGTCAGCAGGTCGAGCCGCTGCAGCCAGCCCAACGGCGAGGTGCCGTGCAGGCGCTCGACCATCGCCACCTCGCCGGGCGCCTGGCAGCAGTGCAGGCGCACCGGCGCGTTCAGTTCGCGGCTCAGTGCGGCGGTGCGTTGCAGCAGCGCCGGGGTGCAGGTCTGGATGCGGTCGGGCAGCAGCGCGCCGCGTATCAGCCCGTCATGGGCACCGTCGAAATCCTTGAAGAACCGCTCGGCGTCGTCGAGCCCGGCCAGGCCCCGGGCTTCGTCCCAGTGATGGGCGAGGGTGCCGTCGGCGCGCCAGTAGCTCATGCCGCTCATGTAGCAGGGGCCCAGGTAGGTGCGCAGGCCCAGTTCGGCGGCGACACCTGTGACCGCCGCAAACTCGTCGTAGCGCTCCGCCCATTCGCGGTAGTACATCGAGGTGATCGGCATCGCCGTGGTGATGCCGTTGCGGATCAGTTGGGTGAAGGCGTAGCGGTACTTGAAGACCTCTTCGTCGGCGCTGAACGACTCCCGCGGGCCGGCCGCCAGATAGTCCGCCGACCACATCCGGCCCATGGCGCGCTCGTCGCCGTTGTCGAGGGTCAGCACCGTGGAGTCGAGGTCGCCGAGGGCGTCGAGGTCGATGAAACCGGGACCGATCAGGGCATTGCCGTAATCGGTCCAGCTGTCCACCGGCCCCGGATAACCGCGACCGACGAAGACGATGCGCGAGCCTTCGAACACCACTTCGCCGTCGCGCCACAGCACATGCCGCGTGCCGTCGAAGCCGACCACGCAAGCGGCCTTCAGGCCCATGCGCTTCACAAGCGGCTGCCCAGCAGGCGGCCGCCGTCGGCGATCAGTTCGCCGCCCCGGTAGACCTGCCGCACAGGCCGCGCCACCACCGCCTCGCCGAGGGTCTCCACCGGCATCAGCAGAAAATCCGCCGCCCGGCCGATGCCGAACCCATGCCCCTCGACGCCCAAGGCGCGGGCCCCGTTGACCGTGGCCGCGTCGAACGCCGCCGCCAGTTCCTCGTCCTTGTTCAGGTCGAAACGGAACGCCAGCAGCATCGCCCGTTCCAGCATGTCGCCGTTGCCCATCGGCGACCACGCGTCGCGGATGCCGTCCGAGCCCAGGCACACGTTGACCCCGGCCTCGCGCAGGGCCAGGAACGGCGGCACCGGGCAATCGGCCGGCGCCGAACTCATCAGCGAAATCCCCAGCGCCGCCAGCCCTTCGGCCACCGGCCGGACCTGGCTCCACGGCAGCATGCCCAGGCAATAGGCGTGGCTGATCATCACCCGGTGCTGCAGGCCGAAGCGTTCGGTGTGGTCGGCGATCCGGGCGATCTGCCACAGGCCCAGCTCGCCCTTGTCGTGCAGGTGGATGTCGACGCCGCGCCCGAATTCGGCAGCCAGCTCAAACACGAAGTCCAGTTGCGCGATGGGGTCGTTGTCGATGCCGCAGGGGTCGAGGCCGCCGACGTTCTCCACGCCCAGGGCCATGGCCTCGCGCATCAGTTCGGCGGTGCCGGGGCGGCTGATCAGGCCGGTCTGCGGGAACACCACCAGTTGCAGGTCGATCAGGTCGTTGTAGCGTTCGCGCAATTGCAGCATGGCTTCGACATGGCGCAGGCCAAATTCCGGGTCGATGTCGACGTGGCAGCGCATCGTCAGCGAGCCGCGGGCGATGCAGTTCTCCAGCAGGGCCCCGGCGCGTTCGGCGATCGGTGCGCGGACTTCGCGCAGCACCCGGCGTTCGTTGGCGATGTAGTCCTTGAGGGTCGGGCCTGCGCTGTTCGGGCGCCAGGGCTGGCCGTAGAGGGTCTTGTCCAGGTGGACGTGGCTTTCCACCAGGCTTGCGGTCAGCAGGCGGTGCTTGCCGTCGATGTCGGTGGCGGCCAGCGGCGCCGGCGAGGCGGGGCGGCGCTGGGTGAAGCGGCCGTCCTCGATCAGCAGGTCTTCGGCGGGGGCGCCGTAGGGGCGTACGTTTCTGAGCCAGCGGGGGGGCGTCATACAAACCTCAAATGTAGGGTTGGTTGGGAGGGCCTCATCGCCAGCAGGCTGGCTCCCACAGGGGAATCTGCGCAAACCACAGGCTCCTGTGGGAGCGAGCCTGCTCGCGATGGCCGCGATGCGGTCTTCAGCCCTTGAGCTTGGACCAGATCCGGTCCTGCAGCTCCCGCGCCTTGTTGCTGCATTCCTTTTCCGGGCGCAGGCGCGAGGCGTATTCGTCGGGCATGTTGATGGCGTCCATGACCTTCCATTTCGCGTCGAGCAACTGATCGCTCTGGATGCCGTTGGCGTAGGCGATGGCGTTGGACACGGCGGCGGCGTTTTCCGGTTTCATCATCCAGTCGATGAAGATCTTCGCGTTGCCCGGGTGCGGCGCGCTTCTGGGCACGGCGAAGTTGTCCTGGAACATCGCCAGGCCTTCGCGGGGGTAGACGTAGCGGATGGTGCTCTTCTGCAAGGTGGCGCGGGCGGTGGAGCCGTTCCAGTTCTGCATCATGATCACTTCGCCGGAGGCCATGCGGTCGACGGTGTTGTCGGAGCTGTACATCTTCAGGAACGGTTTCTGCTTCTGCAGCAGTTCGAGGATGCGCTTGGCGTCCTGCGGGTTTTCCGTGCACTCGTCGACGTTCAGGTAATGGCTGGCGGCGTTGATCACGCTGCTGGAGGTGTCGAGGGCGGCGAGCTGGCCTTGCAGTTCCTTGCGCGGTTCGAAGAACTCCTTCCACGAGTCGTCCAGCTTGCCGCCCGGCACCCGTGCGCTGTCGTAGGAGAACCCGGTGGTGCCCCACAGGTACGGCGCCGAGTATTTGCGGCCGGGGTCGAAGCTCGGGTCGCGGAACGGCCCTTTGACGTACTGGAAGTTGCTCAGGCCCGGCGCGTCGATCTCCAGCAGCAGGTTCTGCTGGATCAGCGTCTGCATGATCGACTGCGACGGCACGATCACGTCGTACGCCGCGCCGCCGGCCTGCAGCTTGGCCAGCAGGGTTTCGTTGCTGTCGTAGCCGTCCATGGTGACCTTGATGCCGGTCTCTTTTTCGAACTTGGCCAGCAGATCCACCGGGTAGTAGTCGGTCCAGTTGTAGAAGAACAGTTCCTTGGGCTCGGCGGCGTGGGCGCCGAATGCGGTGAGACAACTCAGGGCCAGACCGGATACCGCCAGACGCATGCCTTTGGTTTTCATGAGAGCGCTCCAGGTTTTCTTCATTGTTGTTTGCCGCGCTGGCCCAGCCAGAAGGCCAGCACCACCAGCACGATGGAAATCACCAGCATCAGGGTCGAGATCGCGTTGATCTCCGGGGTCACGCCGGCCTTGATCGCCGAGAAGATGTACACCGGCAGCGTGGTGGAGCCGGGGCCTGCGACGAAGAAGGTCATGATGAAGTCGTCGAGGCTGACCACGAACGCCAGCACCGCCCCGGACAGCACCGCCGGCCACAGCAGCGGCAGGGTCACCCGGCGGAACACCTGCCAGGGGTTGGCGTACAGGTCGCCTGCCGCCTCCAGCAGGCTCCGGTCCAGGTCGTTGAGCCGCGCGCGGATCGGCAGGTAGGCGAACGGGATGCAGAAGCCGATGTGCGCCACGATCACCGTCAGCAGGCCGAGCTTGATCCCCAGCGACATGAACAGCAGCAGGGTCGCCACGGCGGTGACGATCTCCGGCAGGATCAGCGGCAGGTTGATCCCGCCCTCGACCATCTTCTGCCCGTAGAACGGCCGGCAGGTGGCCAGCGCCGCCAGCAGCGCGATGGCCGTGGCGCACACCGTGGCGATGGTCGCGACGATCACCGAGTTCAGCGCCGCCGTCTGGATCGACGGGTTGGCCAGGATCCGCCCGTACCAGGCGAACGAGAACTCGGTCCACACGGTCGCCGAACGGTTGGCGTTGAAGCTGTAGACGATCAGCACCAGGATCGGCAGGTACAGGTAGGCCAGGATCAGCAGGCTGATCTCCCGGGTGGCGGGCAGTTTCTTCAGGTGCAGGGCGATCATGGGCGGGCTCCCCGGTGAAGGTTCTTGGCCGCGTTGCGGCTGTAGAGGGCGTACAGCACCAGCGACAGCAACAGGATCCCCAGCAGCAGGAACGACAGCGAACTGCCCAGGGGCCAGTTGCGTGCGGTGCCGAACTGCTGCTGGATCAGGTTGCCGATCATCAGCGTCTTGCCGCCGCCGAGGATCGCCGGGGTGATGAACGCCCCCAGGCTCGGCACGAACACCAGCAGGGCGCCGGCGATCACGCCGGGCATCGACAGCGGCAGGATGATCCGGCGCAACGCGTGCCAGCGGTTGGCGCCCAGGTCGTAGGCGGCCTCCACCAGGCGCCAGTCGAGTTTTTCCAGGGTCGAGTAGATCGGCAGGATCATGAACGGCAGGAAGCTGTAGACCAGCCCGACGCTGACCGCGAAGTCGTTGTAGAGCAGGGTGATGCCGCCGGCCTGGGGGAACAGAGCGTTGAGGCTCTGGGCGACCCAGCCCTGCTCGCGCAGGATGATCAGCCAGGCGTAGTTGCGGATCAGCAGGTTGGTCCAGAACGGTATGGTGATGAGCAACACCATCAGGTTGCGCCGGCGCGGGGTCAGGCTCGACATCCACAGCGCCACCGGAAAGCCGAACAGGAAGCACAGCACCGTGGTGCCGCCGGCCTGGAACACCGACCGCAGCAGCGCCTGGGCGTAGACCCAGTTCAGTTCGAGTCCGCCGTCGAAGCCTTCCTGGAAAAACAGCTGCACGTAGCTTTGCAGTTGCCAGTCGGCCTGCCAGTCGACGCCGCCGTAGAGGTTGCGCGGCAACAGGCTGATGTAGCCCATGATCCCCAGCGGGATGGCGATCAGGGCGAGCAGGGTCAACACCACCGGGCTGAGCAGCAGCGCGCGGTTGAGGGTCGGGGAAGTGCTGCTGACGCTCATCTCAGGCCTCCATCAGCAGGCAGGCCTGGGGCGGCAGGTGCACCGCCACGCGCTCGCCGACGCCGCGGCCCTGGTGCAGGCCTTCGTTGTTTTCGCGCAGCATGACCTTGACGTCGTTGTTCAGCCGGCACTGGTACAGCGTGGCGGTGCCGACGTACAGCACCGCCTCGATCACCCCGCCCAGGTGATGGGGCTCGTGCGGTGCGACCAGCCGCGAGCGCTCCGGGCGGAACGCCAACTGCACGCTGGAACCGTCGACGCCCTGCGGCGGGCAGGGAATCTCCACCGGCAGGCCGTCGGGCACGAACAGGTTCTCGTTGCGCTCGCCGCGCTTGAGGCGGCCGGGGAGGAAGTTGATGTCGCCGATGAACTGGGCGACGAAACGGTGCTGCGGGCGTTC
The DNA here is from genome assembly GCF_044749305.1 of Pseudomonas sp. NPDC089534. Taxonomy (NCBI): domain Bacteria; kingdom Pseudomonadati; phylum Pseudomonadota; class Gammaproteobacteria; order Pseudomonadales; family Pseudomonadaceae; genus Pseudomonas; species Pseudomonas sp. NPDC089534. The sequence continues at coordinate 6,989 of NZ_JBIVHR010000122.1, forward strand.
GTAGATGTCGGTGGGCGTGCCGATCTGCAGGATCTTGCCGGCGGACATCACCGCGATGCGGTCGGACAGGGTCAGGGCCTCTTCCTGGTCGTGGGTGACGAAGATGAAGGTGATGCCGGCTTCCTGCTGCACGCGCTTGAGTTCGACCTGCATTTCCTTGCGCAGCTTGAGGTCCAGCGCCGACAGCGGCTCATCCAGCAGCAGGACTTTCGGCTTGGGCGCCAGGGCCCGGGCCAGGGCCACGCGCTGCTGCTGGCCGCCGGACAGCTGCGCCGGCTTGCGCCCGGCCAGGTGCTGCATCTGCACCAGCGCGAGCATCTCTTCGACGCGGCCGGGGATCTGCTTGCGCTCAAGGCCCTGCATCTCGAGGCCGAAGGCGATATTCTGCGCGACACTCATGTGCGGAAACAGCGCGTAGCTCTGGAACACCGTGTTGACCCGGCGCTTGAACGGCGGCAGGTCGTTGACCGGCTCGCCCGCCAGGCGGATCTGGCCTTCGCTGACGTGCTCGAACCCGGCGATGGTGCGCAGCAGGGTGGTCTTGCCGCAGCCGGAGGGGCCGAGGAGGGTGAAGAATTCGTTGTCGGCGATGTTCACCGACACATTGTCGAGGGCCGGCGCCAGGCCGGGGTCTTCGGAGTACCGTTTGGAGACGTTGCGCACTTCAATTGCTATTGGTTGACCCATAATGGTGCAATCCTCTAATTATTGTATGCAATATCTGAATGCAATTTAGAAATACCCGGATTAATCTGACCGTGCAACCCCCTTTTTCCTCGGCTGCGCTGTTCGGCAGGCAGCGCCGAGGGACCGTTGCCGGCACTGAAGGAGCTTTGCAATGACCGAGAAAAAACCGGAAACCTTGGTCGACCGCGTCTACCAAGGGGTTTACGAGGCGATCAGCAAGCGCTCGCTGCGCCCCGGCATGAAGCTGGGCGAGGCGTCGCTGGCCGAACTGTTCAATGTCAGCCGCACGTCGGTTCGCGCGGCGCTCAAGCAACTGGAGGCCGACGGCCTGGTCACCACCGAGCCCAATAAAGGTGCGTCGGTGTCGCTGCCCAGCGACGAAGAGATCCGTTCCCTGTTCGAGACCCGGCGGCTGGTCGAGATCGGCATCGTCACCGAGCTGTGCCGGCGCAAGGACACGGCGGCGATGCAGGACCTGCGCGACCACCTGCTGCTGGAGGACGAGGCTCACCAGGCCGGCGACCACGAGCGGCTGATCCACCTGCTCGGCGAGTTCCACATCAAACTGGCCCGCAGCCTGAACAACCCGGTGCTGCTGGACTGGTTCCAGAAACTGATCTCCCGCGCTTCGCTGTACGCCGCCGCGCTGGACGACGACAGCCACGAAGCCTGCCGCGACGACGAGCACCTGCGCCTGATCGAGTTCATCGAGGCCGGCAACCAGAGCGCCGCCGTCGAACTGACCTGCATGCACCTCAACGGCATCCAGAAGGCCATCCTCGATGTGGCGGCGAAACTCAAGACCGGCTATCACCCGCTCAAGCACTTGATCGAAGTCTGAAGGCCGGGGACGGCGAAATCGGCTATACCTCTTATGCAACCATTTGCGGCGCGGGAGGTTCGAAACACACGGGCGTGGCGTCACCGGGCGTTGCGATTGATCGGACTCACCACAGAGCGTTGAATCGGGCGATGCAGTTCCTATCCGACAACCACGGATGCGATGGCTGGAAAGGTGAAATGGCCGGGCGCATCCGCGCATTTGACTGGAGCCTGACCGGACTGGGCTCCCTCGAGACCTGGCCGGCCAGCCTGTGCAGCACGGTGCGGCTGATGCTCGCTTCGCCGTTGCCGATGGTCATGCTCTGGGGCCGTGACGGCTACATGATCTACAACGACGCCTATTCGCGGTTCGCCGGCGGACGCCACCCGTATCTGCTGGGGACGCCGGTGGAAATGGGCTGGCCGGAGGTCGCCGAGTTCAACCGCCATGTGGTCGATACGTGCCTGGCCGGCGGCACCCTGGAGTACCGCAACAAGGTGCTGGTGCTGTTGCGCGACGGCGTGCCCGAAGACGTCTGGCTCGACCTCTACTACAGCCCGGTGGCCGACGACCGGGGCGCACCGGCGGGGGTGATGGCGATGGTGGTGGAGACCACCGAGCTGGTGCTGTCCGAGCGCTTGCGCCAGGCCGCCGAGGACGCCTACCGCGCCGACAACGAACGGGTGCGCCTGGCGCTCAATGCCGGGGCTTTGCTGGGCTCCTTCGTGTGGGACGTGAAGAACGACGTGCTGTCGGCCGACGAGCGTTTTGCCCGCACCTTCTCCTATCCGCCGGATCAGGACCTGACCGACCTGCCGCAACAGATCGCCCAGGACCACATCCATCCCGACGACCGCGGTTGGGTGGCCGAGTGCGTCGAGCAGGCGGTGCTCACCGGCGAACCCTACAACGCCGAATACCGGGTGCTGCGCGCCGACGGCAGCTTCCTGTGGGTGCTGGCCAGCGGCGGCTGCGAGTTCAACGAACGGGGCGAGGCCTTGCGCTTCCCCGGCGTGCTGATCGATATCCATGAGCGCAAGACCGCCGAAGAGTCCCTGCTCAAGTTCACCCGCAACCTCGAACAGCGGGTGGCCGACGAAGTCGAGGCGCGGCTTCTGGCCGAAGAGCAGCTGCGCCAGTCGCAGAAGCTGGAGGCCATCGGCGGCTTGACCGGCGGCGTGGCCCACGACTTCAACAACCTGCTGCAGGTGATCGCCGGCAACCTCAACCTGCTGGCCCGGCACGAGCCGGACAACCCCAACGTGCAGCGCCGGGTCAGCGCCTCGCTGGCGGCGGTGGACCGTGGCGCCAAGCTGTCGTCGCAACTGCTGGCCTTCGCCCGGCGCCAGCCGCTGACGCCGGCGGTGTGCAACCTGGCGGACATCTTCGAGGGGCTTGGCGAGCTGCTGCAGCGGGCGCTGGGCGAGACCATCCAGCTGGACGTGCGGCTGATGCAGCGGCCCTGGCGGATCAACGTCGACCGCAATCAGCTGGAAAACGCCGTCCTCAACCTCGCGATCAACGCCAGGGACGCGATGAAGGGCGAAGGCACGATCAGGCTCAGCGCCGACAACATCACTCTCGATCAGTCGTTCTGCGCCGGCAAGGGCATCGTGCCGGGGGATTTCGTCCGGGTGTCGGTGGCGGACAGCGGCGTGGGCATCGCCCCGCACATGCTGGAGCAGGTGTTCGAACCGTTCTTCACCACCAAGGCCGACGGCCAGGGCACCGGGCTCGGGCTGAGCATGGTGTTCGGGTTCGTCAAGCAGAGCGGCGGCCATGTCGAGATCGACAGCCGGGTCGGCGAGGGCACGCGGGTGCACCTGTACTTTCCGCGCAGCCTGCAGGCGCTTCGCGACGAGACGCAAAACACTGGCCGCCAGCAGCGCGGCGGCCACGAGACCCTGCTGGTGGTCGAGGACAACGACGCGGTGCGCAGTTCCGCCGTGGAGCTGCTGCGCGAGGAGGGCTACCGCGTGCTGACCGCCGGCAACGGCGACGCGGCGATGCAGATGCTGCTCGAAGGCGCCTCGGTGCACCTGATCTTCACCGATGTGGTCATGCCCGGCCTGATCAAGAGCGCCGACCTGGCCGCCTGGGCCAAGGTGCAGACGCCGCCGGTGGCGGTGCTGTTCACCTCCGGCTACACCCGCGACATCATCTCGCGCAACCACCAGCTCAGCCCCGACACCCATCTGCTCGGCAAGCCTTACGGGGCCCAGGCGCTGCTGCGGATGATCCGTACCGTGCTCAGCGCCTCGGCGGCCTGAGCCGGACGACGAACGGTCGCTGACAGTCTGGCCGGCAGTCGACAGAACCCCTAACCGAGGCCATCCTGATAGCTGGCGAACGCAACAGCGTGCGTTGGCCCGCGATCAATTGACGGAGGTGTTCCATGCCGGTTCCCCATGACCTGTTTCAGGATTTGAAGATTTCCAAGGAAGAGATCCAGCAACGACGCACCCAGGATCCGTTACTGGATTCATTGATCAACAAGTATTCCCAGGCGGACGCCGACGTGGTCAAGGCCGAGACCGCCACCTCCGATGCCCCCAGCGATGACGCCTTGAAGAAACTCAAGGAGAAGCGCTTGCTGGTCAAGGACAAGATCGTCCAGCAGCTGCAGCGATAGGCGAGACCGATCCGCCGACCATCGGCGGCGGATCGGCCGGAACGTTGAGCCTGCCCGGCACCTCGAATGTTCAGAGCCCGCATGCAGCGGCTCCCGGCGAGGTGCCCCATGAACCGTCCCACCCCCTCCAAAGACAAGTTTCCCAGCGAAGAGCAGGGGGCCTACGACCCCGTGCCGACCCACCCTGAGCCCAACAGCCCGGCGCACACCTACCGGCATCCGCAGCAGGAGCCGGCGGCGGATGAGACCGAGCCGGACAAGCCTGAGACTTCCGGCGCCTGACCCACCGCCATCGCCAGCAGGCTGGCTCCCACAGGAAATCTCGGGTTACCGCCGAACCCTGTGGGAGCTGGCTTGCCAGCGATGAGTCCGGCATTGCCGACAACTCTGGCGCCTGACCGGCCGCCATCGCCAGCAGGCTGGCTCCCACAGGAAATCTCGGGTGACCGCCGAACCCTGTGGGAGCTGGCTTGCCAGCGATGAGTCCGGCATTGCCGACACCTCTGGTGCCTGACCCACCGCCATCGCCAGCAGGCTGGCTCCTACAGGGGATTCGGGGTGATGGCAGGATCCGTGCCCACCACAAAAACCTGTGGGAGCCAGCCTGCTGGCGATGAGGCCGGTGAACCCGGCACACATCCCGAGGCCTACTTCAGGGCCGCCCCCAACGGCATCCGCGTCATGTGCGAGGCCTTCAGCGAACCGAAATACAGCCAGTCCCCGTACTCCCGCGCCGTGGTGATCGGCGAGTAGTTGCCGGCGCTGGCGTCCTGCAGGTTGGCGATGACCTTGCCGTCCAGATCCAGCCCCAGCACGAACGCACGCTTCTCCAGGGGCTTGGGCACCACGGTCAGGGCCCGTGCGATCATCTTGCGCACGAACGGATGTCCGGCGGTGCGGTCCAGCAGCGGATTGCGCGGGGTGTACAGCGCCACCCAGAACCGGTCTCGGCCGTTGAACGCGAGGTTGTCCGGCAACCCCGGCAGGTTGTCGATGAACAGGTCGTGGGTGCCGGCATTGGGGCCGGTCAGCCAATAGCGGCTGATGCGGTAGGCGCCGGTCTCGTTGACCAGCACATAGGCGTCGTCCGGCCCCAGGGTGACGCCGTTGGCGAACTCCAGCCGATCCAGCAGGACGCTGGTCTTGCCGGTCTGGAAGTCGTAGCGCAGCAGGCGGCCGTCGCCGCCGTGCTCGATGATCGCCTCGCCGTCGTGGCCGTAGCCCCAGCGGCTGGAGGCATCGCTGAAGTAGGCGAAATGCCCGGACTTGTCGATGGCCACGTCGTCGGTGAAACCGAAGGGCAAGCCGTTGGCCTCGGTGGTCAGCGCCACCAGCCGGCCCTGGGCGTCGAGGGACAGCAGGCCCTTGACCGCGTCGGCGATCACCAGCAGGCCGTTGGGGTGCCGTGCCAATCCCAGCGGCCGGCCGCCGGTGTCGGTGAGCACCTTGCGCTGGTGGCCGTCGAGGCTGGTGCGGATCACGCGTCCGTCATGCAGGCCGGTGATCAGCTTGTCGTCCTCCAGCAGCAGCGCTTCCGGCCCTTCGATGCCGCTCGGGCCGACCTGGCGCAAGCCGCGCAGGCGCTGATTGTCGGCGTAGGGGCCGTCGGTCATCGACGGTGCCGGCGGCGGTGTCCAGGCCACCGGTTCGACGCGGGTCGGCATCAGCAGCAGAAACGCCAGCATGAGGATGATCAGCAGCACGATCAGATGGCGCAGTTTCACGCGTCGGCTCCTGCACGGGCCAAGTGCTGAGCGGCCCGGTCGCGCAGGGCCAGCATCGAGGCGGCGGACTCGCGCTCGATGCGCCGCTTGAGCAGCAGAAGGTTGGCCAGGCGCATGCCCAGGCCGTCGAACCGATAGTCCAGGGTGCGCACGAACCGCGTGCGTCCCCCGACGTCCGCACACTCATAGACCAGCGACAACGACAGGCCATGGTCGCCCCGCGCCCGTGCGCACCAGCGCCGTCCCGGCAGGTACTCGTCCACTTCCCAGGCCAGATGGCCTTCGCGCCCGCCGGCGCGGATGTCCTCCTCGAACCGCGCGCCGGCATGCAAGGGGCCGGCGGGGCCGTGAATCTTCAGCGACGAGGGGTGCCACTGCGGCCAAAGGCTGACGTCGGCGGCGTAGGCGAGCACGGCGTAGGGTTCGCCGTCGATGTCGATCCCGTGCTGTTGGCGGGTCATGGGCGTCCTCGGTTCGTTCGTGTGGGCGGGTTCCGGTTCCCAGTACAGGGTGCCGAACAGGTAGTCCATCAGCGGCAGGACAATGTTGAAGTTGCGCTCCTGCATGCGTTCGCGGCGGTGATGCAGCTCATGCAGGCGGTGCATCTGGCGGATCCACGGCAGACGGGCCAGGGGATGGCGCGGCGGCAGGTGCTCGCAGGCGTGGAACACCTCGTAGGTCAGGTAGCCCAGCACCATGCAGCCGCCGAACAGCCCGGCCACGTTTGCGTTGACCTGCGCGAACAGCCACCACAACGGCAGGGCCACGAGCAGCGTGTGCACCACGATCAGCCAGGCCGGAAACAGGATCACCCGCCAGTCGCGGGCGCTGTCCCAGGTCATGTGGCCGGGGGTGAAGAAACTGTGGTGGTCGCCGGCGTGGCGGGCGTAGAACATTTTCGCGAAGCTTTTCTTGTGGTGCCCCAGGTGCCGGTGCACCACATAGACGCCGAAGTTGAAGAACAGCAGGGTCAGCGGCACCGTCAGCCATTCCAGGGGCTGTACCTGCCGCACGCCGCTCCAGAACGCGCCGATGGCCAGCACGCCGAACAGCAGCACGAAGGCGCCGTGCAGCCACGGGTTGTACAGCGGATGGATCGCCGCCCGGTAGCGGCTGCGGAATGCTTCGGTGGTTTGCCTCACTGCGGTCACCTGCGGATATTGTTGTTATATCCGGCAGATTAGCTGATCCCTGAGCCTGCGCAGGCTCGGGGTCGAGGTCACAAGTGACAGGTTCCGGTGTGAGGCGTCCGGGGGGGCTTCAGCTCAGCGGGTTCCAGCGCTGCGACCAGTCGTCGTCGGTCTTGATCACGGCGCGCAGCAGGTCGAAGGCGTGCTGCAGGGTGGCCGAGTCGCGGTCGCGGGAGTAGACGAGGTAGGTCGGATAGCCGAACTCCGGGGCCTTGGTCACGGCTTCCAGCGCGCCGGTTTCCAGGTAGGTGCGCACCACCCGCGTGCGGAAATAGCCGCTGCCGCCGTTCTCCAGGATGTACTGCAGGGCCAGCGGGCCGAGGTTGAAGCTCAGGGCGGCCTTGGCCTTTTCCGGCAGGGCGGCGTCGTGTTGGCGGCGGAAATCCGGGCCCCAGTCGATGTAGACGTAAGGGGCGGGGCGGTCGGGGGTGTGCACCAGGATGAGTTTTTCCTCCAGCACCTGCTCGACCTGCAGGCCCGGCCAGTATTCCGGTTGGTAGACGAGCGCGGCGTCGAGCACGCCGAGTTCGAGCTGGCGCAGCAGGTTTTCGCCGTCGCGGATCTCCATGCGCAGGGCATGGCTGGGGATGTGCTCGCGCAGTTCGGCGGCCCAGCTGAGCATCAGCGGGTTGCACAGGCTGACTTCGCCGCCGATGTGCAGCACGTTGTCGTAGCCTTCAGGCAGCGGCAGGTCGCGGCGGGCGGCCTCCCAGGTCTGCACCAGCTGGTTGGCGTACACCACGAACGCCTCGCCGTTGGGCGTCAGGCGCGCCCCGGCCCGGTTGCGCACGAACAGGGTGCTGCCCAACTGGCTTTCGAGCTTCTGCACGCGGGCGGTGATGGCCGTCTGCGTGACGAACAGTTTCTCCGCCGCCGCGGCGAGACTGCCGTGGCGGACGATTTCCAGGAAGGTACGGGCGAGGTCGATGTCCATGGGCAGGCCGGCGTCTGAGGTGCCGGCATGATAAGCCGCAGTACCTGTGGGAGCCAGCCTGCTGGCGATGGCGGTGGGGCAGGCAACAGGGATGTC
>NZ_JBIVHR010000123.1:0-14780 GCF_044749305.1 Pseudomonas sp. NPDC089534
CCCACCCCTTCAAGTCTAAACATACAAGCTTGCCTGCAAGCGATGAGGCCGGCACATCCGGCATCTCTGTTGCCTGACATACCGCCATCGCTGGCAAGCCAGCTCCCACAGGCATCTCGGGTGTTTGCAGGATCCAGGTACGCCACAAAAACTGTGGGAGCGGCGGTGCGACGATTCGACCTGCCAGCGATGAGGCCGGCACATCCGGCATCACCGGTGCCTGACCCACCGCCAGCGACCACTGGGGTTCAGCGGTAGTCGTCCACCGGCACGCACGCGCAGAACAGGTTCCGGTCGCCGTAGACGTTGTCCACCCGGTTCACCGCCGGCCAGTACTTGTGCGCCTTGGTGTGCGCATCCGGGGTGATGCCCTGCTCGATGCTGTAGGGCCGTTCCCACACCCCGGTGATGTCCGCCAGCGTGTGCGGCGCGTGCTTGAGCGGATTGTCCTCGGCCGGCCAGTTGCCGTTCTGCACTTCGGTGATCTCTGCGCGGATACTCAGCATGGCGCCGATGAACCGGTCCAGTTCGGCCTTCGACTCGCTCTCGGTCGGTTCGACCATCAGCGTGCCCGGCACCGGGAAGGACATGGTCGGCGCATGGAAACCGTAATCCATCAGGCGCTTGGCGACGTCCTCCTCGCTGATGCCGGTGAGGGCCTTGAGCGGCCGCAGGTCGAGGATGCACTCATGGGCCACCCGTTCGTTGCGGCCGGTGTACAGCACCGGAAATGCGCCGGACAGGTGCCGGGCCAGGTAATTGGCCGCCAGGATCGCCACTTCGCTGGCGTCCGCCAGTTGCGGCCCCATCATGGCGATGTACATCCAGCTGATCGGCAGGATGCTCGCGCTGCCCCACGGCGCGGCGCTCACCGCGCCGTTCTGCGGCTGCGGGCCGTCGAGCGGCACCACCGGGTGGTTGGCGACGAACGGCGCCAGGTGCGCCCGCACGCCAATCGGCCCCATGCCCGGCCCGCCGCCGCCGTGGGGAATGCAGAAGGTCTTGTGCAGGTTCATGTGCGACACGTCGGCGCCGATGTCCGCCGGCCGGGCCAGGCCGACCTGGGCGTTGAGGTTGGCGCCGTCCATGTACACCTGGCCGCCGTGCCGGTGGATCACCTCGCAGATCTCGCCGATGCCCTCCTCGTACACGCCGTGGGTCGAGGGGTAGGTCGCCATCAGGCAGGACAGCTTGTCCCCCGCCTCGGCCGCCTTGGCCTTCAGGTCGTCCAGGTCGACGTTGCCGGCGGCGTCGCACTCGACGATCACCACCCGCATCCCGGCCATCTGCGCCGACGCCGGGTTGGTGCCGTGGGCCGAGGACGGGATCAGGCAGATGTCGCGCCCGCCCTGCTGCCGGCTCTCGTGGTACTTGCGGATCGCCAGCAGCCCGGCGTATTCGCCCTGGGCGCCGGAGTTGGGCTGCATGCAGATCGCGTCGAACCCGGTGATCGCGCAGAGCCAGCGCTCCAGCTCTTCGATCATCAGCGTGTAGCCCACCGCCTGCTCCCGGGGCGCGAACGGGTGCAGATGGGCGAACTGCGGCCAGGTGATCGGGATCATCTCGCTGGTGGCGTTGAGCTTCATGGTGCAGGAGCCCAGCGGGATCATCGACTGGTTGAGCGCCAGGTCCTTGTTCTCCAGTTGCTTGAGGTAGCGCAGCATCTCGGTTTCGCTGTGGTGGGCGTTGAACACCGGGTGGCGCAGGTACGGCGTGCTCCGCTGCAAGGCGTCAGGGATGCCGGACACCACCTGCTCCGCGTCGAGCGCCTCGACGCTCAGGCCGTGATCGGCGCCCAGCAGCACATCGAACAGTTTCGCCACGGTCTGTTCGTCGCAGGTCTCGTCTAGGCTCAGCCCCAGCCGCCCGCGGCCGAGGATCCGCAGGTTGATCTGCGCAGCCTTGGCGCTTTCGATGATCGCGGTCTGCGCGCCGCCCACGTCCAGCGTGAGGGTGTCGAAAAAATGATCGTTGACCCGGTCGACGCCATGCCGGGCCAGCCCGGCGGCGAGGATGCACGTCAGCCGGTGCACCCGCTGGGCGATCCGCTTGAGGCCCTCCGGCCCGTGGTACACCGCATAGAACCCGGCGATGTTGGCCAGCAGCACCTGGGCGGTGCAGATGTTCGAGTTGGCCTTCTCCCGGCGGATGTGCTGCTCGCGGGTCTGCAGGGCCATGCGCAGCGCGACGTTGCCGCGGGCGTCCTTCGACACCCCGATGATCCGCCCCGGCATCGCCCGCTTGTGCTCCTCGCGGGTGGCGAAATACGCCGCGTGCGGGCCGCCGTAACCCATCGGCACGCCGAAGCGCTGGCTGGAGCCGAACACCACGTCCGCGCCCAGTTCGCCCGGCGGCGTCAGCAGCAACAAGCTCAGCGGATCGGCGGCCACGCAGGCCAATGCCTGCTGCGCGTGCAGGTGGTCGATCAGCGGCCGCAGGTCGCGGACTTCGCCGTGGGTGTCGGGGTACTGGAGCAAGGCGCCGAACACCTGATGCTGCTTGAGGCTGTCCACCGCGCCGACGATCAGTTCGAAGCCGAAGCCTTCGGCCCGGGTCTGCACCACGGAGACCGTCTGCGGGTGGCAGTTCTCGTCGACGAAGAACAGATTGCTCCTGGACTTCGCCACCCGCTTGGCCAGCGCCATGGCCTCGGCGGCGGCGGTGGCTTCGTCGAGCAGCGAGGCATTGGCCAACTCGAGGCCGGTGAGGTCGATGATCATCTGCTGGAAGTTGAGCAACGCTTCGAGCCGGCCCTGGGCGATCTCCGGCTGATACGGCGTGTAGGCGGTGTACCAGCCGGGGTTCTCCAGCACGTTGCGCAGGATGACGGTCGGGGTGAGGGTGCCGTGGTAGCCCATGCCGATCAGGCTGGTCCAGACCTGGTTCTGCTCGGCGTACCCGCGCAGCTTCGCCAGGGCCGCCTGCTCGTCCAGCGCCGGCGGCAGATCCAGCTCACGGTTGAGGCGGATGCCCGGCGGCACCGTCTGCTCGATCAGTTCGACGCGGCTGCCCAGGCCCAGGCTGTCGAGCATCGCCTGCTGTTCGGCGGCATCGGGGCCCAGGTGGCGACGGAGGAAGGCCTGGGGGTCGCGTAACTGGCTCAAGGACGGCATCTTGGACATGACGGGCTCTCTCTTGGCTGGCGCTCGGCGTCAATGCGACACGGTCAAACCAGCATAGCAGCCGATGCCGCCACGGACGGCTTGGCGCAACGCGCCGGGCGGCGCATGCTGTGCTGCCTGCATCCGGCCCCACCAATGGACGACCGATCCCCATGAGCCAACCGCCGTTCCTGCCGTTCTCCAAACCTGTCATCGATGAAGCCACCATCGCCGCCGTGGGCGACGTGCTGCGCTCGGGCTGGATCACCAGCGGGCCGAAGGTCCAGGCCTTCGAGGCGCAACTGTCAGACTACTTCGGCGGGCGCCCGGTGCGCACGTTCAACTCCGGCACCTGCACCATGGAGATCGCCCTGCGCATCGCCGGCATCGGCCCCGGGGACGAAGTGATCACCACGCCGATCTCCTGGGTGGCCACCGCCAACGTGATCCTGGAGGTCGGGGCCACGCCGGTGTTCGCCGATATCGACCCGGTGACCCGCAACATCGACCTTGACCGGCTGGAAGCGGCGATCACCCCGCGCACCAAAGCGGTCATCCCGGTGTACCTGGCCGGTTTGCCGGTGGACATGGAGCGCCTGTACGCCATCGCCCGCCAACACAACCTGCGTATCGTCGAGGACGCTGCCCAGGCCCTGGGCTCCAGCTGGAACGGCCGGCGCATCGGCGCCACCGGCGATTTCGTGTCGTTCAGCTTTCAGGCGAACAAGAACGTCACCTGCGCCGAGGGCGGCTGTTTGGTGCTGAACACCCCCGAAGAGGCGCGGCTGGCGGAGAAGTACCGCTTGCAGGGCGTCACCCGCAACGGCTTCGACGGCCTGGACGTCGATGTGCTGGGCGGCAAGTTCAACATGACCGACGTGGCGGCCACCATCGGCCTGGGCCAGTTCGCCCGCATCGAGGCCCTGACCGCCCACCGGCGCGAACTCGCCCGGCATTATTTCCGCTGCTTCGGCGACGACTTCGAAGCGACCTTCGGCGCGCAGCTGCCGCCGGCGGACTTCGAGAACAGCAACTGGCACCTGTTCCAGCTGGTGCTGCCGGAACGCCAGGACGGGCAGCCGGCGCGGGCGACCTTCATGGAGCAGATGCAGGCCCTCGGCATCGGCATCGGCTACCACTACCCGCCGATCCACCTGCTGAGCCTGTACCGCGAACGCGGCTTCAAGGAAGGCATGCTGCCGGTGGCGGAACGGGTCGGCCGGTTGATCGTGTCGCTGCCGATGTTCACCGCCATGACCCTGGCGGACGTCGAACGCTCGGCGGCGGCGGTGAAGGCGGTGCTGCGCGGCGCCTGAACGGCGGGCATGAAAAAGCCCCGACGGGTCGGGGCTTTGGGTGTTACCTGTGCGTCACTCTTGAGCAGCGATGAGCTTTTCGTAGGCAGCCGCGTCGAGCAGTTCGTTCAGCTCGGACTTGTCGCTTGGCTTGAGCTTGAAGATCCACGAGTCGTAAGGCTCTTCGTTCAGCAGCTCCGGCGAATCGGCCAGATCTTGGTTGACCGCGATCACCTCGCCGCCCACCGGCGCGTAGATGTCGGAGGCTGCTTTCACCGACTCGACGACACCCGCTTCCTGGCCTTTGGAAAGCACCTTGCCCAATTCAGCCAGCTCAACGAAAACGACATCGCCCAAAGCCACTTGCGCGTGATCACTGATGCCGACGGTGACAGTGCCGTCGGCTTCCTGACGAACCCATTCGTGGTCATTGGTGTAAAGCAGGTCGGCGGGGATATTGCTCATCTTCGGTGTCCTCAAGGATTAGGTCAGCGGTCGTACCCGCCGCAATAGATTAGATCAAGGTTTTGCCGTGGCGCACGAAGGTCGGCTTGACCACCCGCACCGGATACCATTTGCCGCGGATTTCCACTTCGGCGCGGTCGGCGGTCGCCATCGGCAGGCGCGCCAGGGCGATCGACTTGCTCAGCGTAGGAGAGAAACTACCACTGGTGATCTCCCCTTCGCCAACATCGGCGATGCGCACCACCTGATGCGCGCGCAAAACGCCGCGTTCTTCCAGCACCAGGCCCACCAGTTTGTGCTGCACGCCGGCGGCCTGCTCGGCCTCCAGCGCATCGCGGCCGATGAAGCGGCGGGTGGCCGGCTCCCAGGCGATGCTCCAGGCCATGTTCGAGGCCAGCGGCGAAACGTCCTGGTGGATGTCCTGGCCGTACAGGTTCATGCCGGCCTCGACCCGCAGGGTGTCGCGGGCGCCGAGGCCGATGGGGGAAATGCCGGCGCCCACCAGGTCGTTGAAGAAGCCCGGCGCTTCATTGGCCGGCAAGACGATCTCCAGCCCGTCCTCGCCGGTGTAGCCGGTGCGGGCGATGAACCATTCGCCGTCGGCGCGGCCTTCGAAAGGTTTGAGGTGCTGGATCAGGTTCGCGCGGGACTGGCTGACCAGTTCGGCCACCTTGTGCCGGGCCTGCGGGCCCTGGATGGCGAGCATCGCCAGTTCGGAGCGCTCGCGCAATTGCACGTCGAGGCCGGGCAGGTGCGCCTGCATCCACTCCAGGTCCTGGTCGCGGGTGGAGGCGTTGACCACCAGACGGTAACCGTCGTCGAGGCGGTAGACGATCATGTCGTCGACGATGCCGCCGCGCTCGTTGAGCATGGCGCTGTACAACGCACGGCCGGGGCTGTGCAGGCGTTCGACGTCATTGGCCAGCAGATACTGGAGCCAGGCCTTGGCCTGGGGGCCGGTGACATCGAACACGGTCATGTGGGAAACATCGAACACCCCGCAATCGCGGCGCACCTCGTGGTGCTCCTCGACCTGCGAGCCGTAATGCAGTGGCATGTCCCAACCGCCAAAATCGACCATCTTCGCGCCGAGGGCGAGATGAAGGTCATACAGAGGCGTGCGCTGTCCCATGGGTTTCTCCTTCCGGGCGTGGCGAAGGCGCGGGCAGCCGCTGCACAGGACGAAAGCCTTGGAACACAAGGCCTTGAGCCGATCTCAGCAACTGTTTCTGTCAGACTGACCGCACCGAATGCCGCGCATTGTAGCCGCAAGGCCCGGCACTGGCACCTAGGCGTTTCGATGGGCCGAACGGCGGATCAGGCCGATGACCGGCAACAGCCCGACCAGCACCAGGGTCAGCGCCGGCAGCGATGCCCTCGCCCACTCGCCTTCGCTGGTCATCTCGAAGATCCGCACCGCCAGCGTGTCCCAGCCGAACGGGCGCATCAGCAGGGTCGCGGGCATTTCCTTGAGCACATCGACGAACACCAGCAACGCTGCGCTCAGCGTGCCCGGCAGCAGCAACGGCAGATACACTTTGAAAAACAACCGCGGCCCACCGACGCCCAGGCTACGTGCCGCTTCGGGCAAAGAAGGCCGTATACGCGCCAGGCTGCTTTCCAGCGGCCCGTAGGCCACCGCCACGAACCGCACCAGGTACGCCAGCAGCAACGCCGCCAGGCTGCCCAGCAGCAACGGCTTGCCCGCCCCGCCCAGCCAGCCCGACAGCGGAATCACCAGCACCCGGTCCAGGTAACTGAAGGCCAGCATGATCGACACCGCCAGCACCGAACCCGGCAAGGCGTAGCCGAGGTTGGCGAGGCTGACGCCGGAGCGGATCGCCGGCGTCGGCGCCAGGCGCCGGGCGAAGGCCAGCAGCAGCGCCACGCCGACGGTGATCAGCGCCGCCAGCGCCCCCAGGTACAGCGTGTGCAGGATCAGCCCGGCGTAGCGCTCGTCCAGGTCGAACCGCCCGCGCCGCCAGAACCACACCGCCAGTTGCAGCACCGGGATGACGAACGCGCAGGCGAACACCAGGACGCACCACCCGGTCGCCGCCCAGGCCTTGGGCCCCCGCAGGTGATACAGCGCCTTGACCCGCGGCCGCTCGTTGCCTGCCCGGTTGGCGCCGCGCGCCCGGCGCTCGCCGTACAGCACCAGCATCACCGCCAACAGCAACAGGCTGGCCAGCTGCGCCGCGCTCGACAGGCTGAAGAAGCCGTACCAGGTCTTGTAGATGGCGGTGGTGAAGGTGTCGAAGTTGAACACCGACACCGCGCCGAAGTCCGCCAGGGTTTCCATCAGCGCCAGCGCCACGCCCGCGCCGATGGCCGGCCGCGCCATCGGCAGCGCCACCCGCCAGAACGCTTGCCACGGCGACTGGCCGAGCACCCGCGCCGCTTCCATCAGGCCCTTGCCCTGGGCGAGGAACGCGGTGCGCGCCAGCAGGTAGACATAGGGGTAGAAGACCAGCACCAGCACCACGATCACCCCGCCGGTGGAGCGCACCCGCGGCAGGCGCAGGCCGCTGCCGAACCACTCCCTCATCAGTGTCTGCACGGGGCCGGCGAAATCCAGCAGGCCGACGAACACGAACGCCAGCACGTAGGCCGGCACCGCGAACGGCAGCATCAACGCCCAGTCGAGCCAGCGCCGGCCGGGGAACTCGCACAGGCTGGTGAGCCACGCCAGGCTCACGCCCAGCAGCGTCACGCCGACGCCGACGCCGAGCACCAGGGTCAGGGTGTTGCCCAACAGGCGCGGCATCTGGGTGTCCCACAGGTGCGACCAGATCTGCGCATCGACGCTCTGCCACGACAGCAGCAGGACGCTCAGGGGCAGCAGCACCAGCGCGGCGATGGCGAAGACGATGGGATACCAGCGGCGTTGGGCGGGGTGGGCCAAGGTGGGTCTCTGAGGCTAAGTGGTCGGTGCAGCGGGGTGGGCTATTGTCTGGTGGGGCGTTCAGATGGAGGGGGGCCGCTTTGCGGCCCAGCGGGAGCAAGCTCCCTCGCCACAAGCGGACTCCCTCGCCATGGTCGGTATCAGTTCCAGCCGGCGCGGTCCATCATGCGGATCGCCTCGGCCTGGCGCTTGCCCGCCACCTCCACCGGCAGGGTGTCGGCCACGAACTGGCCCCAGGCCGCCACTTCCTCGGACGGTTTCACCGCCGGGTTGGCCGGGAACTCCTGGTTCACGTCGGCGAAGATCTTCTGCGCCTCAGGCGTGGTCATCCACTCCACCAGCGCCTTGGCCGCTTCCGAGTGCGGCGCATGCTTGGTCAGGCCGATGCCCGACAGGTTGACGTGCACGCCGCGGTCCGCCTGGTTCGGCCAGAACAGCTTCACCGGCAGGTCAGGCTTCTGCTTGTGCAGGCGGCCGTAGTAGTAGGTGTTGACGATGCCCACGTCGCACTGGCCGGCGTTGATCGCCTCCAGCACCGCGACGTCGTCGGAGAACACGTCGGTGGACAGGTTGTTGACCCAGCCCTTGAGGATCTTCTCGGTCTTCTCGGCGCCGTGGGTCTCGATCATCGTGGCGGTCAGGGACTGGTTGTAGACCTTCTTCGCCGTGCGCAGGCACAGGCGGCCTTCCCAGTTCTTGTCGGCCAGGGCTTCGTAGGTGGTCAGTTCGCCCGGCTTCACCCGCGCCGTGGAGTAGGCGATGGTGCGGGCGCGCAGGCTCAGGCCGGTCCAGGCATGGCTGGAGGCGCGGTACTGCTGCGGAATGTTGGCGTCGATGGTTTTCGAGGTGAACGGCTGGAGAATGCCCATCTGCTCGGCCTGCCAGAGGTTGCCGGCGTCGACGGTCAGCAGCAGGTCGGCGACGGCGTTGTCGCCCTCGGCCTTGATCCGCTGCATCAGCGGCGCTTCCTTGTCGGTGATGAACTTGATCTTCACCCCGGTCTTGGCGGTGTAGGCGTCGAACACCGGCTTGATCAGTTCGTCGATGCGCGAGGAGTAGACCACCACCTCGTCAGCGGCCTGGGCGGCGGTGCTGCCGATCAGGGTCAGGGCCAGGGCGGTCAGAAGACGCTTGGATGCCAACATGGGAGCGGTCTCTCGGTCGGGAAAAGTGGCCCAAATGATAAGGACTCACATTTACCGACTCAATCGAACGCTGTTCGAAGGAGTTACCAGATGTTGCACAGCGGAATCAAAAGGACGTTGTGGCGAGGGAGCTTGCTCCCGCTTGAGCGCACGGCGCTCACTTGGGCGCGATGCCCAGCAGAATGTCAGGGCCGCTTCGCGCCCCAGCGGGAGCAAGCTCCCTCGCCACAGGGCCAAAGCCTTTCTCAGGCCTTGGCCAGCTCCGGCAGGTCTCCGGTCAACCCCAGCGCCTGGCGCACGAACATCGCCTTGGCCTCCGGCATCTGCTCCACCATTTTCAGCCCGGTGTTGCGCAGCCAGCGCAGCGGCAGCGGATCGGCCTGGAACAGGCGCTCGAAGCCCTCCATCGCCGCCATCAGCGCCAGGTTGTGCGGCATCCGCCGGCGCTCGTAGCGGCTCAGCGTTTTCACGTCCGCCAGGCGTTCGCCGCGCCCGGCCGCCTGCAGCAGCACTTCGGCCAGCACGGCGGCGTCGAGGAAACCGAGGTTCACGCCCTGCCCGGCCAACGGGTGAATGGTGTGCGCCGCATCGCCGATCAACGCCAGGCCTTCGGCCACGTAACGCTTGGCATGCCGCTGGCGCAACGGTACGCACAGGCGCGGATCGGCGCTGACGACCTCACCCAGGCAACCTTCGAACGCCCGCTCCAGCTCCCGGCAGAACGCCGCGTCCTCCAGCGCCATCAGGCGCTCGGCCTCGCTTGGCGTGGTCGACCAGACGATCGAGCACCAGTCCTGCTGTCCGTCACGCTCAAGCGGCAGAAACGCCAGCGGGCCGTGGTCGGTGAAGCGCTGCCACGCGGTCGTCCGGTGCGGCCGGGCGCTGCGCACGCTGGTGACGATGGCATGGTGCATGTAATCCCACTCGCGGGTGGCGACGCCGGTCAGGCGGCGCACCGCCGAGTTGGCGCCGTCCGCCGCGATCACCAGCGGCGCGCGCAGGGTGCGGCCGTCGGCCAGGGTCAGCAGCCAGTCGTCGCCGGAGCGGCGCATCTGCTCCAGCCGCGCATTGGCCAGCAGGCCCAGGTCGCAGTCGTGCAGACGGTCGAGCAAGGCGTCCTGCACCACGCGGTTCTCGACGATGTGGCCGAGCACGCCGGCGTGCACGCTGCTGGCGGAGAAATGGATCTGCCCGGTGCCGCTGCCGTCCCAGACGTGCATGTCGGTGTACGGGCTGGTGCGGCGCTGGACGATGCCGTCCCACGCGCCGAGGCGTTCGAGGATGCGCTGGCTCGCCGCCGACAGGGCGCTGACCCGGGGCTCGAACGGCGCCTGCGCATCGAAGGGTTTGACGCTCAACGGGCTGCCGTCGAGCAGCAGGACTTCCAGCCCGCTGCCCTGCAACGCCAGCGCCAGGGCGCTGCCGACCATTCCGGCTCCGACAATCAGCAGATCTGCGCGCATTTCCATGCTTTAGGCCTGTCTCGCTTGCGGCTTGAGCCGCACGTAAAGGGTTTTGCCGACCCGCGCCACCAAGGTGCCGGCGCCGTCATGAATGTCGACCTGCAACTGCGGCAGGTACTTGTCGCCGTTGGCGGTCTGCCGGCGGACGTCGTCCAGCAGCGCGTCGTCGATGCTGAACCTGGCGAACACCGGGCCTTTGCCCGGTGAGATGAAATCGATGTCGGCGGCCTTGTCCCAGACGATGTAGCGCGGCCCGAGGTTCTCCATCAGCATCAGCATGAAGAACGGGTCGACCATCGAATACAGGCTGCCGCCGAACTGGGTGCCGACGTAATTGCGGTTGTGCCAGCCCAACCCCATCGACACCCGGATGTCGCGAAAGTCATCGCTGATGTGCCTCACCCGGACGCCGGCGCCCAGGTACGGCGGGTAGAGCGTCAGGAACCAGCGCATCAGCCGCGCCTTGCCGAAGCGGCGCATCAGCCACTTACGCATCCGGCCGCGTCCCCAGCCCCATGGCTTGGCGGGCGAACCAGCGCTTGGCCGGCGGCAGCAGGTCGAGGCCGAGCAGGCCGATGTTGCGCCCCAGCGTCACCAAGGGCTGGGTGCTGCCGAACAGGCGGGTGACCTGGTCGGAGAACCCCACGGTGAGGGTCTGGTCCAGGCGCTGGCGCTCGCGGTAGGCCTGCAGCGTGGCGAAGTCGCCCAGCGGCCGGTCGCTGGCCAGCAGCGCGGCCGCCAACGCATCGGCATCGCGCAGGGACAGGTTGAAGCCTTGCCCCGCGATCGGGTGCAGGCTGTGGGCGGCGTTGCCGAGCACGGCCAGGTGCGGACGCACCTGCTCTTCGGCCTCCACCAGCACCAGCGGGTACAGGTGCCGGGCGCCGACCTGCTTCAGGGTGCCGAGGCGATAGCCGAACACGCCTTGCAGCTCGCTGAGGAAATCCCGCTCGCTGAGGCCGGCCAGGCGCTGCGCGTCCATCCCCAGCCGTGTCCAGACCAGCGCGCAGCGGTTGTCCGGCAGCGGCAGCAGGGCCATCGGGCCGTCATCGGTGAAGCGCTCGAAGGCCATGCCGTTGTGCGCTTCGCTCGGGGTGATGTTGGCGATCAGCGCGCTTTGGTTGTACGGGCGCTTGCGCACGTTGATGCCCAACTGCTCGCGCAGGCCGGAGCGGCCGCCGTCGGCGAGCACCGCCAGGTCGCACTCGACCGTGGTCTCGTCGTTGAGGGTCAGGCGGTAGCCGTCGGGCAAAGGCTCCAGGCGCGTGACTTCCGCCGGGCAGCGCCAACTGATCACGTCCTTGTCCAGGTGCTGCCACAGGCACTGGCCGAGCCAGGCATTCTCCACCACATAGCCGAGCGCCGGCACGCCCTCTTCCATCGCCGACAGGCGGGCGGTGGAGAAGCGTCCGCGGTCGGACACGTGGATCTGCTTGATCGGCTCGGCCCGGCGGGAGATTTCCTGCCACACGCCCAGCCGCTGATAGATCTGCCGCGAACCGAACGACAGCGCCGACGACCGGGCATCGTAGCTCGGCTGCCAGGTGTCGCCGGGGGCGAAGGGTTCGATCAGCACGATTTTCCAGCCCCGGGCCTTGGCCCCGGCCTGCAGGGCCAACGCCAGGCTGGCGCCGACCAGGCCGCCGCCGATGATCGCCAGATTGACCCGGCTCATGCCGCGTCCGCCCGGGCCTGCGCCATCAGGGCCTCGATCTCGGCGACGGTCTTCGGCACGCCGCCGGTCAGGATTTCACAACCGTTCTTGGTCACCACCACGTCATCCTCGATGCGCACGCCGATGCCGCGCCATTTCTTCGCCACATTCTGATTGTCCGGGGCGATGTAGATGCCCGGTTCCACGGTCAGCGCCATGCCGACCTCCAGCACCCGCCATTCGCCGCCGACCTTGTACTCGCCGACGTCGTGCACATCCATGCCCAGCCAATGCCCGGCGCGGTGCATATAGAAAGCCTTGTAGGCTTCGGACGCGATCAGTTCGTCGACCTCGCCCTCCAGCAGACCCAACTCCACCAGCCCGGCGGTGATCACCCGCACCGTGGCTTCGTGCGCCTGGTTCCAGTGCCGGTCCGGGGCGATTTCCGCGAACGCGGCTTCCTGGGAGGCCAGCACCAGTTCGTAGATCGCCTTCTGCTCGGCGGAAAACTTGCCGTTGACCGGCCAGGTGCGGGTGATGTCGCTGGCGTAGCAGTCGATCTCGCAGCCGGCGTCGATCAGCACCAGGTCGCCGTCCTTGAGCAGCGCGTCGTTCTGCTGGTAATGCAGGATGCAGCCGTTGCGCCCGGCGGCGACGATCGAGCCGTAGGCCGGCATCTTCGCCCCGCCCTTGCGGAACTCGTAATCGAGCTCGGCCTCCAGGCTGTACTCGTGCAGGCCGGGCCGGCCGGCCCGCATCGCCCGGATGTGGGCCTGGGCCGAGATCCGCGCGGCCTCGCGCATCACCTTCACTTCCGCCGCCGATTTATACAGGCGCATGTCGTGCAGCAGGTGATCCAGGGCAACGAATTCGTTCGGCGGCTGGGCGCCGAGGTGGGCCTTGGAGCGGATCACGTTGATCCAGTCCATCAGGTGCCGGTCGAACTCCGGGTTGCTGCCCATGGCCGAGTACACCCGGTCGCGCCCTTCGATCAGGCCCGGCAGGATGTCGTCGATGTCGGCGATGGGGAACGCGTCGTCGGCGCCGTAGTCGCGGATTGCGCCTTCCTGGCCGGCGCGCAGGCCGTCCCACAGCTCGCGCTCGGCGTTGCGCTCACGGCAGAACAGCACGTATTCGCCGTGCTCGCGGCCGGGCATGAGGACGATGACGGCCTGGGGCTCGGGGAAGCCGCTCAGGTACTGGAAGTCGCTGTCCTGACGGTAGACGTGCTCGACGTCTCGGTTGCGGATGGCCACCGCGGCGGCGGGCAGGATCGCGATGCTGTTGGGTTCCATCTGCGCCATCAACGCCTTGCGGCGACGGCCGTATTCCGCTTTCGGGATATGGATCATGGGCAGACGGACGTCCCTGTTCGGCGATCAGTGCAGAGAAGGCTTGGCGGCCGGTGCGCCAGCCTGCTTGTTGGTTTCGGTGAACAGCAAGAGCGGAGCGACCCGCAGGTACTCCATGACTTCCATGTAGTCGCTTTCGCCGTCTTCGGAGTCTTCCAGCGCGTCCTGAACCTGGGAAATCGCCACCAGGTCCTGCAGCACTTCCGTGGCTTCGGTGCTCAGGCTGCTGCGGTCCGGCGAGTTCAGGCCGAAACCGGAAATGAAGCCCTGGCACCACTGGCCCAGCGCGGCGGCACGTTCGGCCAGCGGCGCGTCGTCGGTCGGCAGCAGCAGGACCACGGCCATGTCTTCGCCGGTCAGCTCGCTCTTGACCATCTCCTGGAGGCCGATCAGGGCGTTGCGCACGTTGTCCTGGGGCTCGGTCTCGAGCAGGGAGGCCACGTCGCTCAGCCAGCCGTCGACGTCGAAGCCCGCGCCGGCGCAGCTGCGGCCGAGCAGCAGGCCGTGCAGTTCGGCGGGCGAGACAGGATGGCCGCTGGAGCTCAGCAGGGTGGCGAAGGCTTGGTAAGGGGAATTCTGAATGGGCATGGGCAGCTAGGCGCCAGACGGCGCTATGTCTAGAATGAAGGCCTTGTATCCTACATCGACAGACCCGCCAAGACCATTAAAGGCTGACCGCCAGCCAGGCGCCCGCCTCCGTCAGACACGAAATCAGTGGACACAATGGAAGACATCGACCTGCAAGCGCTGATGGCCAGACTCGAACTGCTGATTGACCGAGTCGAGCAACTTAAGAGGCAAAACGCACTCTTAACAGCTCAGGAAAAGACCTGGCGCGAGGAACGCGCGCATCTCATTGAAAAAAACGAAATCGCCCGGCGTAAGGTCGAATCGATGATTTCGCGTCTCAAGGCCCTGGAGCAAGACTCATGAGTTCAAGCAATAGCGTCACCGTGCAGATCCTCGATAAAGAGTATTCGATCATCTGCCCCCAGGAAGAGCGCAGCAACCTGATCAGCGCCGCCCGCTACCTGGACGGCAAGATGCGCGAGATCCGCAGCAGCGGCAAGGTCATCGGCGCCGACCGCATCGCCGTGATGGCCGCGCTGAACATCACCCACGACCTGCTGCACAAGGAAGACCGCCCGGCCCTGCAGGCCAGCGGCTCGACCCGCGAGCAGGTGCGCGACCTGCTCGAACGCGTCGATCTGGTGCTGGCCACCGATCCGGACGTCAGCAAGGGCTGATTCGCCGGGACGCTTGAGGTATACTCGCGGCACTCCCTGGGGTGCTTGCCAGTTGACGATGTCCCTGAGCCGATTTGCACTACCCTGGGGGTTGCACGTTGGGCTTACCCTGTGCCTGGCTTCAGCGAAAGCGCGGGGCAATCGCCTCGGCGA